>DASSYG010000363.1:0-2234 GCA_035703405.1 Acidimicrobiales bacterium
GCGTTGCGTGACGCTCGGTTGAATCAGATCTATGAGGGAACCAACCAGATCAACCGGTTGGCTCTCATCGAGGCGTTCGGTGAGTCGGACTTCGCCGGCGCGGCCTGATCACCTCACGCCCTCGACGATCAGGATCACGCCGAAGACCACGAAGGTGATCGCGGCACCGATCCGTACGGTCTTCTCGGGAAGGCGGGCGCCGAGTTGCTGGCCGACGACGATGGCGAGCGCGTCCGCGGCGACCATGCCGAGCGTCGAGCCGATCCAGGTGCCCAGCAAGCCGTGCTTGGTGGCCAGGGTCACCGTGGCGAGCATCGTCTTGTCGCCGAGTTCGGCCAGGAAGAATGCCAACCCGACCGTCCACAGCACTGAGCGGGTCGTGCGGGCCGCCCTGGCCTCGTCGTCGTCGTCGAGTTCGTCGCCGCGCAGCGTCCAGGCTGCGAAACCCAAAAAGGCGACCCCGGCGATGATCGAGATCGCATCGGTGGGAAGTGCCACTCCGAGCAGCGCCCCGACCAACACGCTCACCAGGTGGACGAACGCGGTCGCAATCGTGATGGCGATCAGGATCGTCAGCGCCCGGTAGCGGGTCGCGAACGTGAGCGCCATCAACTGGCTCTTGTCGCCCAGCTCGGCGAGAAAGATGATGCCGAAACTGATGAGGAATGCGTCCATGGGGTCCTTGGGTTCGGGCCCGGTGGACGATGCGGAGCGCCGTCGACCGGGCATCGTGCGATGCCTGGTCGAAGGTCTTGCTCACCCGCTCATCTCACAGCGGACCCGGGGACCGGGGCTTGAAGGCCCAGCGTGTCGATCTCCCGACGTTGGAGCTACTCCCCTTCGCCGACGATCACGCTAGCGGGTCGTTGGGTCCCCACCATTCTCGCGCTCGATCGCCTTGCCGCGACGGATCACCATCAGGCCGACGAAGGAGCCGATCAGCCCCAGGGCGAGCAGGCCGATGATCACGTACAACAGGACCGAATCGTCGTCGTCGCTGATATCGGCGGCAGTCTCCGCGGGCACGGTCGTGTCCGCGGGTTCGGCTGCCTCCAGAGTGGTCGCCGTGTCGCTCGTCGCTTCTGGGACGGTCGTGGCGCTTGGGTTGTCGACGTCGACTATCGCGACGAGCTGGTCGCGACCGGGGGCGTCGGCGGGGACGTCGTCGATCGTCGCCGCCGACTGTGAACCGGCAGGCAGGATCAACAGACGCGGCGCGGGGTACTCGCCGTCGGGGTCGCCTTCGATCCAGGCGAGTTCGTCGCCGTTCTCACAGGTCTGGATCGCCGGGAACAACAGGAGCCTGCCCGGGTCGTCGGGCACCGTGAAGTGCACCGGGAAGGCGCCGGTCGCATCAGCGGGCAACGACCCGCCGGTCCATTCCAGCACCGTTCGCCCGTCGTCTTGGGTCGCCGTGGCCGTCCAGCCGTCCACGTCGCCGGCGGTGGCACCGGCGACCTCAGCCCGGATGCGGACCTGCACGGTCGGCGACCCGGCACAACCGTGGGTGGGCTGCAACGTGACCGTCGCGTCGCTGCCCGCGGGCACGGCCACAAGATCGGATTCGGTGTGTGCTCCGGCGGTGCCAGACCCGACGAGACTGACAGCGACCATGGCGGCAACCGCCACGGCGAGGGCAAGCAGCGTGCGACGCACGAAAGTCTCCTGGTGCGGGGAACTTGGGCGAGGGGCAGGTGCGGCCACGGCTCTGGCGTGCACGTCCGGTCCCAAATCTAGGCCACCCTCTCGCCCGGCGGCGATTGCCGGGCGGTCATCACGTCGTCCGGCCACGCACACCGGCGTGGGCGCGGACCACTGTTCAGTATCGACTGTTCAGCATTGGCTGTAGTACAGCCGTTGCTGTACTGTCATCGTGTGACCTCGAACCCGTCGATCGATTCCCTCCACCGAGTCGGCCGCGCTCTCGCAGACTCGAACAGATGCGAGATCCTGCTCTGTCTGTTGGATGGCGCCCACTACCCCACCGAACTTGCAACCCATCTGGGCCTGACCAAGGCGAACGTGTCGAATCACCTCGCCTGTCTCCGTGGCTGCGGCCTGGTCACCGCTTCTCGGGAGGGGCGCCGACACCGCTACGAACTCGCCGACTCCCGCCTGGCCCACGCCCTCGAAGACCTGCTCTCGCTGGGGACCGAACTCGAACCGGCCTGCCCCATCGAGTCCTCCGGAAGGTCCTGAAATGGCCGTCTCTGCGCTCATCGTGTACCTGGCCT
>DASSYG010000380.1:0-11596 GCA_035703405.1 Acidimicrobiales bacterium
GACGACCAACAGGACCATGGCCAGGTACAGCGGCCAGAACCGTCGCCGTGGACGGCGCGATCCGGTGGTCGACGATGCACCCGCGGGCGTGTCGGTGCTCGTGACCGTGACCGGCGGTGCGACGCCGGCGCCCGTGGCGCGGGTGGCGTCGCCCTCGCCGCTTGCCGGGTCGTCGGGGCCGCGGTCGGCCCCCACCAGGGGCAGCGCTCCGATCCGGTCCCGCAACAGCGTCGCGTCGGACGCTTCCGACGCGGGCGAGGCGTCGCCGGAATCGGCCCGGCCCGGGGCATGCTCCGTGCCGTCCTGGACCGCGGCGCGTCCAACGTCCGGTTGCTTTCCCGCGACGACCTCGGTGTCCGCGGTCGCGTCGGACCCGAGTTCCGCGGCACCTTCACGGGCGACGGCCTGTGCCGCTGCCACGGCTTCGGCCAGGCGCGCGACTGCGCCACGCTGGGCGGCCGCTGCCGGTGGCGCTTCGTGCTCGTCGCTCATGGGTCCCCGACACGATAGAGGCCGTGGCGCTCGATGATCCGGATGACGCCGGGTGGGCACAACACGTCGTTGCGGCGGCCCTGTGCCACCCGGGAGCGAATGTCGGTACTGGAGATGTCGATGCGGGGCACCCGGATCGTGCGGATGTCGTCGTCCAGCTCGTAGCGGTCCTCGGAGATTCCCCCGGCCCGGTCATAGGCGACGATCGTCGCCGCGGCACGCACTTCGTCCGCTCGCTCCCAGGTGTCGATCACGGCGGCGGCATCCGCGCCGAGGATCACGAACATCTCGGCGGTCGGGGCGAGACCTCGGAGTTCGGCGAGGGTGTCGGCGGTGTAGGAGTCGCCGTCCCGGCGAATCTCGATGTCACTTGCTTCGAGCCCGTCGAGTCCTTCGGTGGCGGCCTGGACCATCGCCAGACGGATCGACGCGTCGGTGATGGGCCGCGTCCCCACCTTCTGCCACGGCCGATTCGCCACGACGAGCAGCACCCGGTCCAGACCGAGGACCTCGCGCACTTCGCACGCCGCGATCAGATGACCCACATGGGGCGGATCGAAGGTGCCACCGAACACGCCGATACGCGCGCTCACCGGTGCCGCCGTCGGTTGTCGCTGTGCCAAGGGTCCGGCTATTCGGTGCGGTAGACGCCCGTGGCCGTACCGGTGTCGGCGTATGCCCAGTTCTCCTGCTTGAGCAGCCAGCGCTCGTCCAGGATCGCCTTGCCATCCGCGATGTCGACAAGCTTGGGAGGCATGATGTCGCGGATGTTGACGGGCTTGCCGTCGACGGCGTCGAGGAAGTCCTGGGGGTATGTCCGCAGCAGGCTCGCCACGACGATCTGGTCCTGTTCGGGCAGGAAGCACCGGTTGGCGTCGGTCAGCTTCATGATCCGGGCGCCGATGTCGGAGATGTCGCGGTACTCGCCGTCGCCCACCATGATCTTCTTCAACAGCGCGGTGACGCCCATCGTGCCGAGTTTGCAGCCGTTGCACTGCCCGCAGGATTCGATCGAGAGCCAGCGCGAACACGTGTAGCCGATCTCCACGGCATCGGTGGTGTCGTCGTAGACGATGAAGCCGCACGAGCCGATGCCCGAACCGCGTGCCCGGAACGCATCGAAGCACAGCGGCGCGTCGAGGAAGTCCTCGGTCATCACCGGGTTCGAGATCCCCGACAGGATCGCCTTGACGCGACGTCCTTCGGTGACCCCGCCTCCGACCGTGTCGATGATCTCGCCCAGCGGCGTGCCCATCTCGACCTCGGCCACGCCGGGTGCGTTCACGTCGCCGACGATCGTGCAGACGCCGTGTCCCGGGGTCGCCTCGGTGCCCATCGATCGGAACCAGTCAGCGCCGTGGTGCATGACGTGCGCGGCCGTCGAGAGCGACTCGACGTTGTTCACCAGCGTGGGCGCCGGGTCGTTCAGCTCGGGATCGTTGGTCGCCTTGGGCATCGACGACCAGTCGATGTTCGGCACCGACGCGAACACGCCCTGGATGTAGGGCGGGAACAACCGCGGCGCGGCGGGCTCACCCTGGATCGTCTGGAGCAGCGCGGTCTCTTCGCCGAACAGGTACGAGTCGGGCCCGGGAACGATCGTGATCGGAATGCCGGCGGTCAGCCCGGCGGCTTCCATCTCGGACAGCGCGCGCGCGAGGTTCTCGTGTTCCTGTGTGTACTTTGCCTTTAGGCCGATGAATGCAGAATTGGCCCCGATGGCAAACGTCGCAATCGCAACCCCTTCGATGAGCTGGTACGGGTTCCGCCGCAACATCGCGCGGTCTTTGAACGTCCCCGGCTCACCTTCGGAGGCGTTGCACACCACGAAACACGTGCCTCCGGCGGCGGTTTCCCGCAACGACTTCCACTTCACGCCGACGGGGAACCCGGCGCCGCCCCGGCCTCGCAGGCCCGAAGCGAGGATCTCGGCGATCGTCGCGTCGGGGCCGATGTCCAGGGCCTTGGCGAGGCCTTTGCCACCGCCGATGGCAAGCCAGTCGGTGACCGAAGTCACCGGTGTTTCCGGAAGCAGATAGGGCACGAACACGGTTGCACCATAGCCACTGACCAAAACGTTGAAAACATCCATCATTTCCGTGTAGCGGGGAATGCCGAGGGCAGTCCCACTGTTGGAGGAATTACCATGAGTGATTCGGTAGGCCAGTACCTGAACGAAATCGGAGCGGTGCCGCTGCTCGACGCCGCCGAAGAACGAGAACTCGCGCAGAAGATCGAGGCGGGAGTTGCCGCACAGGCACGCCTCGACGACGGCGAGAGTTCCGCCGAGCTGCGTCGAGCGGTCCGCACGGCGGCCGCGGCGAAGGACCGGTTCATCCGGTCGAACCTGCGCCTGGTCGTGAGCGTGGCCCGGCGTTACCCGCTGCCCCCCTCGATGGATCTGCTCGACCTGGTCCAGGAGGGCAATCTCGGGCTCGAGCACGCCGTCGACAAGTTCGACTGGCGCAAGGGCTTCAAGTTCTCCACCTACGCCACCTTCTGGATCCGTCAGGCCATCGGTCGTGCCCTCGACCAGAAGGCCAGCCTGGTCCGGCTGCCGGGCGACCGCTCAGCGGGGCTGCGGGCCGCGCTGCGTCAGGTTTCGGGCGACGCCGACGAACTCGACGAGGAGAATGCCCACCTGCACCGTCTGTCGACGCCGACGTCGTTGGACCGTACGGTCGGCGACGACGACTCCAACGAGCTCATGGACCTCATCGCCGATGACCGTCCCGGTCCCGAAGAGGCGGTCCTCGAGGCCGAACGCGAGTCGAGCGTGACCCATCTGCTCGACGTGCTCGACAAGCGGGCGCGGTTCGCGGTGGAGCAGCGGTTCGGCATCAATGACGGTCGCAAGCGCAGCTACCGCGAGGTCGGCGAGGAGCTGGGAGTCACCGCGGAAGCGGCCCGACGCCTCGTCAAGAGAGCAGTTGCGGTAGTGCGTGCCGAGGCCGACTCGCGGGTCACCGCGGCTTGACCGCGACCATCCCGGACAACTCGACAGGGGCCGACACGGTCTCCCTCTCGAGAACGGGCTTTGTGCCGAAGCACGAAGGCGACAACGATGGGGGGATGACCAATCGTGCCTGGACACCGACGTCCTGGCGGGATCACCCCGCACATCAACAGCCCGACTGGCCCGACACGGGCGCTTTCGAAGGCGCGATCAAGCAACTCGCCACCCTGCCGCCTTTGGTGTTCGCAGGAGAAGCCCGCTCGTTGCGCGACCAGCTCGCGCAGGTCGCGCGCGGCGAGGCCTTTCTGTTGCAGGCCGGCGATTGTGCCGAGTCGTTCGACTCGTTCAGGGCCGACACCATCCGCGACAAGCTCAAGGTCATCCTGCAGATGGCCGTGGTGTTGACCTACTCCGCGGGCGTCCCGGTGGTGAAGGTCGGCCGGATCGCCGGCCAGTTCGCGAAGCCCCGATCGGCTCCCACCGAGACGATCGACGGCGTGGAACTCCCCGTGTTCCGCGGCCACATCGTCAATGACATCGCTTTCACGCCTGAAGCCCGTATGCCCGATCCGGCGCGACTCGAGCGCGCCTACCACCAGTCCGCGTCCACGTTGAACCTGCTGCGCGCGTTCACCAAGGGCGGGTTCGCCGATCTGGCCCGGGTACATCAGTGGAATTTGGACTTCGTCAAGGACTCCTCCGAAGGCAGCCGCTACGAGCGGATCGCGAACGAGATCGAGCGGGCCTTGCGCTTCATGCGCGCGTGCGGCCTCGACGGGGCCACCCAGCCAGGCCTGCACGAGGTCGACTTCTACACCAGTCACGAGGCATTGATCCTCGGCTACGAGGAGGCGCTCACCCGGCGCGACTCACTCACCGGCGACTACTACGACACGTCGGCCCACATGGTGTGGGTGGGCGAACGCACCCGGCAGCTCGACGGTGCGCACGTCGAGTTCCTGTCGGGCATCGAGAATCCGATCGGTGCCAAGATCGGGCCGACTGCGACGTCGGATGAGGTGGTCGAACTGTGTGACCGCCTCGACCCCGATCACGAGCCGGGTCGGCTGACGCTGATCAGCCGCATGGGCGCAGACCGGGTGACCGATCTGCTGCCGCCGCTGCTTGCCGCGGTCGAGGCGTCCGGACATCCGGTGGTGTGGGCGTGCGACCCGATGCACGGCAACACGTTCACGACCGACGACGGGCACAAGACGCGGCGCTTCGACGACATCGAATCCGAGATCGCCGGGTTCTTCGCGGCGCACCGTGAGGTCGGCACCTGGCCCGGTGGGGTCCATGTCGAGTTGACGGGTGACGCGGTGACCGAGTGTCTCGGCGGTGCCGACGACATCTCTGCGGCGGATCTGCCCGAGCGCTACGAGACGATGTGCGACCCGCGCCTGAACGGTCGACAGTCGTTGGATCTCGCGTTCAGGGTCGGCGAACTGCTTCACTGAACAGATGGCCCCGGACCCCGAGCTGCCTTGTGACGAGGCGGCGCAGTCCGGGCTGGACGGCTCCGCATCCGAGGCGATTCCCCATGGTGACCTGTCGAGTGGACGGTTCCGACTCGGCTACCGGCCGGAACTCGACGGCCTACGCGCCCTGGCGGTCGCGCTGGTGTTCGTTGCGCACATCGGATATCCGTGGCAGTCGGTCATGGGCAAGTTCCTTCCCGGATCGTTCCAGGGAGTGGACCTGTTCTTCGTGCTGTCGGGCTTTCTGCTGACGACGCTGCTGTTCGAGGAGCGGGCCTCGACCGGCGGTTTCTCCTTCAAGGGGTTCTACCGCCGTCGGGCGCTCCGGCTGCTCCCGGCCGTCGTGTTCATGTTGTTGGTACTCGTCCCCTGGACGATCAACCAGTACGACGACGTCGCCGCGCACTTCTGGTCCTATGTCTACGTCATGTTCTACGTGACGAACTGGGCAGTGGTGTTCGGCCACGACGGGGTGATTCCGTTCACGTTCTCGCACATGTGGTCACTGGCGATCGAGGAGCAGTACTACCTGTTGTTCTTCCCGCTGCTGATCGGCTTGCTGGGTTGGTTCAAGAAACTCTCGACGGTCGGCTGGGTGCTGATCGGCATGATCGTGGCGGTGTGGATCAACCGCTTCGTCTGGGCGCTGAACACCAGCCCCGGTGCCTTCGAGACCACCTTGTACGTGCGGACCGACACCCGGGCCGACGCGCTGCTGCTGGGGCCGCTGCTGGCGGTCTGGTTGCAACTGGGTAATCGGGTGACTCCGAAGCTGCGGCTGCTGGCGATCCCGGCGGCCGCATTCCTGATCTGGACGATCGTGTACGCGCGGGTGAACGACACGTGGGTGTACTACTGGGGTCTGGGCCTCATCGACATCTGCTGGATGATCGTGCTGGCCTCGGTGGTGGGGGCGCAACACGTCTTCGCCCGCTTCCTCAGGCTCCGGCCGATCGTGTGGACGGGAACGATCTCGTACGGGTTGTACCTGTGGCACATGCCGGTGTTCGTCGAGATGATGCGCCACACCCGCTACCGCGAGCTGCCGCACTGGTTGCCCTTCACGATCGCGGTGATCCTCACCTTCATCGCCGCGACGTTCTCCTATTACGTGATCGAGCGACCGTTCCTGCGCCGCAAACGTCCCCGGGGCAGCGTGAGCAATACTGCCTCCCCCGCAGGCCTCGATGACGAGGCTGCCCGGTCGGCTCAGTCGGCCTGATCGGTGGTGCTACCGGTGAAGCCGGGCAGGACCGCGTCGTCGCCGTAGAGCAGCGCCGCGATCGAACCGTAGTCGGGTCCCCGACGCAGGTGATGGCCGCCGTCGACGGGGAGGCAGTTGCCGGTGACCCATCCCGATTCGTCGCCGGCGAGGAACCGGATCACCTGGGCGACCTCGTCGGGCCGGCCGATGTGGGCGACAGGCATGTTCACCAGGTACGACTCGACGAGTGGCTCGTCTGCCATCGGCCACGCCACCAGTTCGGTGTCCACCAGGCTGGGCTGGACCGAGTTCACCCGCACACCCGACGGGCCGAGTTCGTCCGCGGCGTTCCGCACGAGCGCGTCGATACCGGCCTTGGTCGCGGCGTAGGCCGACATCCACGCGTGCACGGTGCACGCAGCGAGTGACGACACCGCCACGATCGACCCGCCTCCCCCGGCGACGATGGCGGCTCCCGCATGTTTGATGGTCAGAAACGTCCCCGTCAGGTTGGTCGACACGATGTTCTGGAACTCATCCAGGGGCTGGGCGACGATGGGTGCGACCCCGCCGGTGCCGGCACTGGCCACTGCTATGGCGAGGCGTCCGGTCGTCTCGGTCGCGATGCGTACCGCTTCGGCCACGGCGGTCTCGTCGTCGACCGAGCCTGGCGCGATCGTCGCCGGCGGGGCACCGGGGAACTCGCGGGCGAGCTCGTCGGCGGCGGCGGCGAGCTTTTCGGCGGTGCGTCCCATGAGGGTGACCTGCGCGCCGTCGCGGGCGAGGAGACGGGCGGCGGCGAAGCCGATGCCGCTGCCGCCTCCGGTGATCAAGGCGCCGGATCCGGCGAAGGGGCCGGCGAACGGTGCGGCGCTTTCGGTCGATGTCGTGGACATGACCGCCAAGTCTGCCCGTTTCGGACGACCCGTGGTGACCGCGGCGCGTCGTCCCATCGGTAGCATCGCTGCGATGTCCGCGCCCGGCGCTGCCCGTTCACCGGTCTCGGTGGACGACGCCGATGTCTCATCGTGGGGCGACGGGCGCGGCGCCCAGGTTGTCGCCTACCGCGTGGCCTTCGCGGCCGGCCTCGCAGCACTGGCAGCACTCGCCTGGTGGGCCCAACGCGACTTCTGGTTCGTTGCCGATGAGTGGGACGTTCTCGCCCACTACGTCGACGGCCACCTGCTCACCCCGTACAACGGTCACCTCTCTGCCGTCCCCGTGGCCGTCTACCAGGCGCTTGCACACACGGTGGGGATCGGCTCCTACCGCCCCTACGGCACGATCGGGATCCTGGTGTTCCTGGCGATTCCGGTCTCGCTCGTGTGCACCCATCGCCGGTCCGTCGACCGACGGCTCCTCGCCGTCGCCGCGTTGGGCGTCGCCTGGTCGTGGGGGGCCGAAACCAACCTGTTGTACGGGTTCCTGATCAATTTCGACATTCCGTTGGTCATGTTGGTGCTCGCGTGGTGGTTGGTCCGACGCGACACGGTGTCCGCGGACCTGTGGGCGATGGCAGCGCTGACGGTCGCGTTGGCATCGTCGAGCGTGGGGGTGATCGTCGCCTTCGCGATCGGACTCGAGTTGGTGTTGCGGCGGGTGCCGTTGCGGCGGTTGGTACGCTTCGCCCCGCCGGTGATCGCCTGGGCGATCTGGTGGGCGGTGCGCCACGAGGCGACCAAGCCGGCGACCCTCGGCGACAAGGTGAGCTATGCGTGGCACATGGGCGTCGCCATCCTCGCGGGGTTCACCGCGGGTTGGCGACCGGGAGCGGCCGTGGTGGCCGTCGCGATCGTCGCCGTGCTGGTCGTGGCGCATCGCCGCTGGCGGACGGTCGACGCGCACGTGGTCGCGACCTTGGCCACGGTGGCGGCGTTCATCGCGCTCACCGCGTTCAGTCGAGCCGGTGACATCGCACTGAACCCGACCGATAGTCCCCGGTACGTCTTCCTGGGGCAGTTCCTGCTGATCGCCGCGCTCCTGTGGTGCGTGCGTGGCCGCGTCGTGCCCACCGTCGTTCCGATCGCCGCGGCAGCGGTGGTGCTGGTGGGGGCCGTTCCCTTGGTCTCCCATATCGACGCGCACCGGGACTTCGTCATCGAGTATCAGCAACGCACGAGACCCGTTCTGGCCGAGACCGAGGCGGCCGGTCGCCACGCCGACCCGGAACGGATTCTGCCGCTCAACCTCATCCCGGTGACGGTCGGGCAGTACCTGCACCTGGTCGACGAGGTCGGGTCGCCGGTGCTCGAGCTCCCGCTCGACGCATTGGGGAGCCCGTCGGCACGCCGACAGGCCGACGCGTTGCTGCTCCAGGAGGAGTCGATCGCCTTGACGCCCGCGCCTGGGGCGGCCGGCTGTCGCGACGCCCCCCGGCCGGTACCCGGCGACGGGTTGGCGCTCGACGCCGGGAGCCGCCATCTGGTGGCCACGACGTCGCCTGGACCCGTCGAGGTGACCCTTCGCCGCTTCGCCGATTCCGGTGACGCGCACACGATCGGCAGCCTCGGCTCCGGCGAGCGAGGCGTGCTCGCACTTCCGGCCGACGGCTCGACACGACCGTGGACCCTCGTAGGTGGCGCTTTGCTGCGGGTGTGCCTCCTCGACTGATCGGGCCGGACCCGGTAGGCCGGCGGCGGCCGAGCTGTTAGAACGGATGGATGGCACTGCGGATCGAGGACTACGCACTCCTCAGCGACCTGTCGAGCTGCGCGCTGGTCGGCAACGACGGGTCGATCGACTGGCTCACTTTTCCGCGCTTCGACTCACGGGCGCCCTTCGCGGCGCTGCTCGGTGACGCGCACGACAACGGTCGCTGGCTGCTCGCTCCGACCGATCCGATCGAGTCGGTCGAACGCCAATACCGGGATTCTTCCCTCGTGCTCGAAACGGTCTTCACCACCGCGTCCGGCGTTGTGGCGGTGATCGACTGCATGCCTCCGGGAGACGACCGTCACGACTTGATCCGTCTGGTGCAGTGTCGCGAGGGCACGGTGACCATGGGGATGCACCTGACGATCCGTTTCGACTACGGGAGCATCATTCCCTGGGTGCGTCAGGTTCCCGGCGGCACCGAGGCGATCGGTGGACCCGACGCCATGCGCCTGTCGACTCCGGTGACCTTGCGCGGCGAAGACCTGGCGACGGTCGCGACCTTCGAGGTGCACCACGGAGCCCAGGTGCCCTTCAGCCTCACCTGGTTTCCGTCGAACGAGCCGGCACCGCAACCCATCGACGCGATCACGGCGGTCGCCACCACCGAGGCGTGGTGGGCCGACTGGGCGTCGGGGTGCACCTACGACGGCGATTATGCGGACGAGGTGCGCCGCTCCGCAGTGGTTCTGAAGGGGCTGACCCTGGAACGAACCGGAGGACTCGTCGCGGCGGCCACCACGTCACTGCCCGAGGAACTCGGCGGGGTACGCAACTGGGATTACCGGTACTGCTGGCTACGCGACGCGACGTTCTCGTTGATGGCCTTGCAGAACGCCGGCTTCGGCGCTGAAGCAGCGGCGTGGCGTGAGTGGCTGTTACGCGCGGTGGCCGGTGACCCGGGCCAGCTCCAGATCATGTACGGTCCGGCCGGCGAGCGTCGGTTGACCGAGCACGAAATCGACTGGCTGGCGGGCTACGAGGGCTCCACTCCGGTGCGAATCGGTAACGCCGCACACGGCCAGTTCCAGCTCGATGTCTACGGTGAGGTACTCGATGCGCTGCACCAGAGCGCAGTCGACGGGGCCGAGATCGACGCCAACACCTGGTCGCTTTCACGCAATCTGGTCGCCTTCGTCGAGGAGCATTGGCGGGATCCCGATGACGGCATCTGGGAGATGCGCGGGAATCGCCGTCATTTCACCCATTCGAAGGTGATGGCCTGGGTGGCGGTCGACCGGGCGATCTCCACGGTCGAGCACTTCGGTTCCGACCAGTTGCACATGCACGCCACGGCGCATCACGGCCCGGCCGATCTGGATGCCTGGCGGACGCTGCGTTCCGAGATCGCCGACGACGTGCTTGCCAACGGAGTCGATGCCGACGGGGCGTTCGTGCAGTCCTACGGTTCGGACTCCTACGATGCGTCGCTGCTCCTGGTGCCGCTGGTCGGCTTTCTGCCTCCCGAAGACGATCGCGTGGCGACGACCGTGAAGGCGGTCGAGGACAACCTGTTGGTGAACGGCTTCGTGCGTCGCTACGTCAACACCCACGAAGACGGTCTGGCCGGCGACGAGGCGACGTTCTTGATGTGTTCGTTCTGGCTGGCCGACAACTACGCCCTGTTGGGGCGACTCGACGAGGCGACCGAACTGTTCGAGCGGCTGGTCGGTCTCTGCAACGACGTGGGGCTGCTGTCGGAGGAGTACGACGCGCGCGCGCAGCGCATGTTGGGCAACTTCCCGCAGGCGTTCTCGCACGTGTCGTTGATCAACACCGCCGGCAACATCTACGCGGAACGTCAGAAGCGGCAGCGCAAGGCCGCCGGCTTCAGAGGCGCCTCCGACAAGCGTCGGGTCCATCCGGGCTGAGTCGTGTCAGGGACGAGCTGCGTCGGTGGCGCCGCGGGTCGCGGCCTTGGCGCGCCCCTCGAGCCAGGCCCATCGGAGCACTGACGTCACCGCGACGAACAGCGGACCGAGCAGGATCGGGTCGAGCGCCAAGCGGAAGCGGGCGTTCTCGTAGAAGTCGAAGGCGACCGATGCGACAGCGACCGCGGCGACCGTGAAGCCGATCCAGGTCCGGATCTCGTCCCCGGGACGGGTCCGGCGTCGCACGGTGCGCCAACCCGAGGCGGCCCCTCGCCACAGCGCCAGCACGAGCGCGCCGACGATGGTGACCAGGACCGGGAGCCGATCGAGTCCACCGGCCATGAAGGCGGTCGTCTCCTGCGGCGTCGTTCCCCCAACGTCGTAGGACACGTGCACGGGTCCCAGGATGGGTTTGTACAACGCTTCCAGCACGTCGAACGAGTCGGTGGAGGGGTCGTCGAAAGGTGCCGGCCAACTGGCGAAGATCACGGCTCCCTGTCCGACCGATTTCAGGTAGTTGCCGGGCTCGGCCCGGATGGCCGCGATCGAGTCGTCGAACGCCTGTGAATAGATCGGCCCGAAGCACAACGCGTCGAGGTTCGGTTCACCGGTGCTCTTGCGGAGTGCAGCCAACGCCGGTGTGTCGTCAGCGGGAACGCAGGCGGCGAGGCTCGGCCGCTGTCGTTCGTACATGACGTACTGCTCGTAGGGTTTCACCGACGCGAGTTCCGACAGCGTGCCCTGCTGCTGGAGACGGTGGAGCGTGGATTCGGGCAGGGTGGTCACCGCGATCCGCTTCAGGTTCACGCCGACATAGCTCGAATACGCGGTGTTGCCGAAGCGCACGTTCAAATAGGCGAGGTTGCCGACCACGAGGGCGACCGCCAACGCCGCGGGCCAGATGAGGCGGAGCGTCGCGGCGCCGGCGCGTTTGGCGACC
>DASSYG010000029.1:0-3973 GCA_035703405.1 Acidimicrobiales bacterium
GTGCCCTTGGTCTTGCCCTCGACGCTGGAAGAACCCCAGCCGGTCACCGTGTTGCCGTCTTCGAGGAATTGCAGGTTTCCCTGGGCCACGACGGGGATGTCGTCGGGGGCGGTGTGCTCCCAGACGAGCGAGACCTTCTTGGCGTCGATGTCGACGTCGAGCGCGATGATCCGGGCCGGCGTCTTCTTGGTCTCGTTGTCGAAGATCGTGATGTAGCGGTCGCCGCGGAGGCGGGCGTCGTGTTGGAAGACGAACGGCGTGCCGGTTCCCATGTCGAAATCGGTCTGGCTACCGCCGAGGGTCCACACCAGGTCACCGGTCGCCCGGTTCAGCAGATAGATCGCATTGGTGTTGCGTGCCGAGACGAGGATCGTGCCGTCACCGCTGGGATCGATGGAGTTCACGTGGAAGTAGTCGTACGCCCGGGCGCTCTCGGTGTCGTAGTCGACCGCACCCGTGTCCGCGTCGACGTGGTCGAGGCTGTGCCACTCGAACAGGACGTTGCCGGTGGCGATGTCGATTTGTTGCACGATGCTGTCGAGCACGGCCGCGTTCTTCGCCCCACCCAGCGCGGTCAGGTCGCCGGGAGACTTGTGGTAGATGGTGATCCACGCCGTGTCACCGTCGAGCAGGAATTCGTGCATGTCCGCGGCGTAGCCATTGCCCGCCTCGACCGTGGCGACGGGCTCATAGGAGCTGTTCACGATGTGGCCCTTGCCTGTTCCGTTCCCTTTGTCGATCACACCCTCCCACCAGGTGAGGACCGGCTCTCCCTTGTAGGTCTGCACCCGGAAATCCGCCACCATGTCATCGCCGGACACCTGTTGATACCAGACGAGGTTGCCGTCGCCGTTGGTGATCATGGGCCCACCGTCGATCGTCGCACTCTTGGGGCCCATGAAGTAGTACCCCTCATCGGCGTTGGGGTTCGCCTTGGTGACGTCGAGAACGGGCGGCTCCAGGCCGGGTTCGCTTGCGAAGTGCTGCAGGTCCGCGGCGGTCGTTTCGGGGGTGTCGTCGTCGGTCTTCTTCGGCTTCGGCAGCGGCGCGATGTCGTCGCTGCCGATCTGGAAGCTCGCCGAACTGTCGTCGGCGCCACAGATCTGCTCGGGTGCCGTCACCGTGACGGTCTCACCTGCATCGAATGGTTTCTCGGGGTGGAAGCTGGCGCCTCGGCCGTCGGAGTCGGCCACGATGTCGCCGGTGTGTTCTCCGGTGGCAGACCCGGTGACGGTGACCGCAGTGTCGGTGATGGTCGTCGAATCGATGTTGCGGAACGAGACCTGGGTGGCCGGCGACGCCGTCGCGGTGTCGGGACTGGGGTAGACGCTCACTCCCGAACAGGAGACATCGCTGGTGGTGAACGAACCCTTCGAGGCGACCGGGATGTCGACCGGGGTCTTCTGGTCGTCCGCGTCCGACGAGGAGCCTCCACACGAGGCCGCCACCAGGGTGACGGCGCCGAGAAGGGCGGCGAGGCGTCGCTTGTGGCTGAGATGGGGGCGCTGGGCGATGGACGTCATGTGCGGTTCCTGGGTCTCTTTCCGGTCAGGGACTCTCGTGGCAGCATGCTCACGGACGGCGAATGGTCCCCAGTCTCCTAGCACAACTCGTCCTAAAAGCCGCGGCTATGGATGGTCGCGGGTCGATACCCCAGTGGTCATGGTTCGCCAGGCCGGTGGGTGAGTCGAGCATGGTGAGAGAACCGACTACCGTCTGACACACCGTCAGAATCAGGGACCGATCCGAGGCCTCACATGGGTATCACCGCCACAACAGATGACCGCGGCATCGCCGAGGTCGTGATGAACAATCCGCCGGTCAACGCCCTCGACGTCGCAGGCTGGTTCGAACTCGCCGAGACGATCACCAAGCTCGGCGCCGATGAGGCGACCCGCGTCGTCATCTTGCGCGCGGATGGCCGAGGCTTCAACGCCGGCGTCGACATCAAGGAGATGCAGGCCTCCGAAGGCTTCGAGGCTCTCGTCGGCGCGAACCGTGGTTGCTACGCGGCGTTCGCCGCCGTGTACGACTGCCCCGCGCCGGTGATCGCGGCGGTCAACGGGTTCTGTCTGGGTGGTGGCATCGGCCTGGTCGGCAATGCCGACATCATCGTCGCCGCATCGGACGCCACCTTCGGGCTGCCCGAGGTCGACCGCGGTGCACTGGGCGCCGCCACCCACCTCGCCAGGCTGGTGCCTCAACACAAGGCTCGGGCGATGGTCTACACCGCGGCCACGGTGACCGCGCACGAACTCGCCGCCTACGGGTCGGTCCTGCGGGTCGTGCCACCCGAGGAACTCCGCGACGCAGCGTTCGAGGTCGCCGCCAAGATCGCCGAGAAGAGCCCACGGGTCGTGCGCGCCGCCAAGGAATCGCTCAACGGCATCGACCTGTGGGACGTAAAACGCAGCTACCGCTACGAGCAGAGCTACACCTTCGAGATGAACCTGCTCGGCGTTGGTGACGAAGCCCGCGAAGCGTTCGTCGCCGCCGGCGAGACCGCCGACTTCTCACCCAGGGAGCACTGAATCGACATGGCCGACAAGCGCTGCACTCCAGACGAGGCCGTTGCGCGGCTGAAATCGGGCATGACGATCGGCATCGGTGGTTGGGGGGCGCGGCGCAAGCCGATGTCGCTCGTCAGAGCGCTGCTGCGTTCGGACATCGAAGACCTGACGATCGCCAGCTTCGGCGGGCCCGATGTGGGCATGCTGTGCGCCGCCGGCAAGGTCTCCAAAGTCGTCTACGCGTTCGTTTCACTCGACTCGATCCCACTCGAGCCTCACTTCCGCGCCGCCCGCCAGAGCGGTGCCGTCGCCGCTGAGGAATACGACGAGGGTCAGTTCCTGCTGGCGCTGCAGGCCGCTGCCTGGCACACCCCGTTCCTGCCCACCCGAGTTGGTCTCGGAAGCGACGTCGCCGCTCACAATCCTCGCCTCGCCACGGTCACCTCGCCGTTCGCGGGCGCCGATGGTGCGCCCCCCGAGGAACTCATCGCCGTTCCCGCGCTCGAATTGGACGCGGCGCTCGTGCACTACAACGTCGGTGATGCCCGCGGGAACGCCGGCTTCACCGGCCCGGATCAGTACTTCGACGACCTTCTGCTCGAAGCGGCCTCGACCGGTGGTCGGATCGTATCGGTGGAGCGGGTCGTGTCGACGGCTGAGTTACGCGACACCGCAGGGTGCGAGCATCGCCTCCGCGTCAACCGCATGATGGTCGACGCTGTGGTCGAAGCGCCCAACGGGGCGCATCCCACGTCGTGTGACCCCGACTACGCCACCGATGAACTCGCGATCGCCGGCTATGCGGCCTCCGCGAAATCACCCGAAGCGTGGGATGCCTATCGAGACGAATGGCTCGCCTTCCCCGACGAGGCCACCTACCAGGCCAGGCTGCACGACCGTGCGGAGGTCCCATCATGAGCGAATCCACGATTCCCCGGGCCGATGTGTGCGCCGTCGCGCTCGCCGAGATCTTCCGCGGTGACGGAGAGATCCTCGCCAACCCCATCGGGACGACCCCGATGATCGGCGGCCGCCTCGCCCGCGCCACGTTCGAACCCGATTTGATGATGACCGATTCCGAAGCGACGTTGATCGCGGACGACATCGCCTATGGATGGGGCGACGACAAGGTCGTCGAGACCTGGAACCCGTATCGACGGATGTTCGACCTTCTCTGGGGCGGTCGCCGCCACGTCGTGATGACCCCGGTGCAGATCGACCCGTACGGCAACATGAACTTCGCAGCCATCGGTGGCACGGTCGATCAACCCAAGGTCCAGCTACTCGGTTTCCGGGGCGGACCCGGCAACACGATCAGCCACACCACCAGCTACTGGGTGCCCAGGCACACCGCGAAGACGTTCGCCGAAACCGTCGACGTGGTGTGCGGGGTCGGCTATGACCGCGCCGCGGCGCTGAACCCCGCCTCGGCACGGTTCCACGAGATCCGCCGGGTCGTCACC
>DASSYG010000361.1:0-2609 GCA_035703405.1 Acidimicrobiales bacterium
GCCGCGAACGCAGCACCGAGCCCGAGCGCAACCTTCGAGATGCCGCCGATCGACTTCTTCGCTTGCGCCGACCCCGACTCGGCACCCGACGCGATGCCTCCAGCGATCGCCTTCTCGGACTGCTTCCCGGCCGCGGCAGCAGCCGGTCCGACCTGCGTCGCGAGTGACCGTTCGATCCCCTGTGCGTTCGGGGCGATCGACACGTAATAGGAGCCAAGCTCAACACCTACAGGCATCACTCACCCCCTGACGCGCTCTCGCGCGCTTGTCGTCGTTCTTCAGCGAACGCCTGCAGCCGAAGCGTGCGGGCATGAATGGCGGATCGTTCCGCTTGTGCTTCACCCGGTGACGGGTAGACGTGCCCGGTCATCCCGGCGATCAACGCCCGCAGCAGGTACTCGGTCGGCCCCCACTGCGGCCCACCCGCCTGCGCGGTCGCGGTCGCGGATTCGAGCGGCAACTGTCGGAGCAGCACTCCAAGGCGACGCCACGACAGTCGCAACGTCCCCACGTCGTCGATATGCAGCCCGTAAAAACGTTGAAGGTCCGCCTCGATCGCTTCCCTGTATTGGCGCAGGGTTGCTACGAGGCGGACGATTCCGGGGCTGTCAGCTCATGCCGATCACCGATGAGCTTGTCGAGCACCGGGTACGTGCCACCGGCGGCAACGAACCTGTCCCACTCCTCGTCACCGAGGATCGCCCGACCGACCGCCTCGGGATCGGTGCGGTTCTTCCCCGCTGCGATGAGATCGTGCGCCTGCTGCGACCACAGCTCCGGCGGCTTGAGCCGCACCGTGCCCGCATCGCCGAGGCCGATGTCCAAAGACCCGGCCTCCTCGATGCCGTTCACGTACTCGTTCAGGTTGACGACGGTTCCAGCCATAGGACTCTCCTGCCTTACCCCGCCAAGGTGAAAGCGGCCGACCGGGAGGCGGGAGAACCCGGTCGGCCGCGCCCTGTCAAGCCGACGCGAGGTCCAGGTACGCCGGGTCGTTGGTGATCTCGGTCCAGATCTCCGACGTCGACGCATCCGGGTAGATCGCGATGGTCAACGGCCACTGCGTCACGCCCGTCTCGCCGTCCTTGATCGCTTCACCGACGGCGGACACCTCAGCCCGCTTGATGATCCGACGTCGGATCACGTCACCGTCGACCTCGTGGATCACGAACGCCCTCGGGTCAGCAGTCGGCTGCTTCACGACGTAGGTCGTGATCGTCCCGTCGTTCGTTGCGGCCGAACCCGGGTTGACCAGGCCGAGCACCACGGCGTTCGTCTCGAGGACGACAACCTTGATCTCCCGCTTGTGCTTCGACTTGATCCGGCGGGCCAGACCCTTGCCCCACGCGTAGACGTCGGTGGTGTCCTCCGAGATCGTCAGATCCGCGCCAGCGTCCTGTTCGAGCTCGCCGAGGTCATCCCACGACGCCCCGAGGGGCGTGGTGACGTCGGTTGGTCCGGTGGTGCCCACGGGGGCGACGTAGACGACACCCTGACCCCATGCGCGTACGTTTGCGTTGTCAGCCATGACGGCCTCCTGTGTGTTGGATGCCGGCGGTCGCCGGGCTTGGGTTCCGTCCCGCTACAGCGCGGGGCGGGTGGAACCGCGGCGCTTGCGCGACGGCGGGACCGGAAGACGCGCGTTGCCGGACGACAGCAATTGCCGTCCCGTCGCGTCGTCGACTTCGATCGTTGAATCAGGCAGATGCACCTGGAACGTGTCCGGGTTCTGCCACGTGTAAGCGAGCGTCACCTTCACGTCGGGAACCTCACTGCGATCTCGGCGGTGAACGTGTACCGGGGCTGCGTCGACTCAGGGTCCGGCAGTGGGATCGGACCGGACGCCTCCGCTGTGCGGTGGATCGCAGGTGATCCGCCGCGCATCGATCCGACCAACGATCGGACCTTCTCGGCGAGCAACGCAGCATCCGAGTCGGTTTGAGCCCACGCATCGAACGCCATTAGCGGAGCGTCTGTCACCGGGTCGCGGCGTGGCCCTCCGACACGGTGCAGGTGCACGAACCGGGATGGCCGCGGGTCAGGGACATTGGCGTGCACGGTCGCGGTTTCACCGATACCCGTGAGCGCCGCGCGAAGCCGAGTGCACAGGACCGTTGCGGCGTCAGCGAACACAGGGACGTCAGCCATGTTCGTCACCTCGTGCCGCGTCGACTGCTCTGGTGAGACGCCTGTCGGCCCGTTCGGCCCGTTCTGCGTGCAAGGTCGTCGTGTTCACCCACGACCGCATCCGGCGGCGCCCTATGGCGTGCCCGGCCTCGAAGCCGACATCATCTCCGCCTGCGGTACGTGCAACCTTCTCCGCGGCCTCGTTGATCATCTTTTCGAGGCCTGGATCTTTGCGGAGCAGTGTCGACACGCCGCTACGGTTGAGCACGAACCGGCCGGTCATCCGTGCACCTCTCGCAGTTCAACAACGACGTGATGTGCACCCCGAGGCGTCGGGGCCTCATATGCTGGTCCGATCGGCTCGTACGTTGCGCCACTCGCGGCGACTCTGTCCCTGCCGGTCACATCCGTGCCAGCAGGTAGACGCAGCACCCGATCAGCGACAAGCGGGTCACGACCAGCAGATGTCGGTTCGCTGAGCC
>DASSYG010000237.1:0-4737 GCA_035703405.1 Acidimicrobiales bacterium
CCGCGCTGCCACCACCCGCATGGAGGTTTCCGCATGACCACCGACACCACCCCGGTCACGACGCGCGATGCCGTGCGCGCAGCGCTGCCTCCGATCGGTCTGGGAACCTGGCCGCTTGTCGGGGACGATGCCACCCGCGCCGTGCTCGCCGGGATCGACGCCGGATACCGGCTGATCGATACCGCCACGGTCTACGAGAACGAGGATGCAGTCGGCGCCGGCCTCGCCACCTGCGGAGTGCCCCGCGACGAGCTGTTCGTCACCACGAAACTTCGCGGCAGCGACCACGTGTCCGGCGACATCCGCGGCGCCGTCGAGCGCAGCCTCACCCGCCTGCGCCTCGACTACCTCGACCTGTTCCTCATCCACTGGCCGCTGCCGCGACTCGACAAGTACTCGGCGGCCTTCGCGGCGATGCTCGAGTGCCGCGAGGCCGGGCTGATCCGGTTCGTGGGCGTCTCGAACTTCCTCGAACACCACCTGCGCCGCGTCATCGACGACACCGGAGAAGCACCCGCCGTCAACCAGATCCAGATGGACCCCACCCTGGCGCGGGTGCCGGTGCGTAGGGCACACGACGAGCTCGGGGTGTTCACCCAGTCGTGGAGCCCGCTCGGTCGCGGCGACACCCTCGGCGACCCGGTGGTCACCGGGATCGCCGAGCGGCTCGGGCACACACCCGCGCAGGTGATCCTCGCGTGGCACCGCGCGCACGGCGTGGTCCCGGTCGCGCGGTCGGCGAACCCGCAGCGGCAGGCCGAGAACCTGGCTGCGACGGAGGTGCGACTCGACGCCGCCGACATCGTGGCGCTCGATGCCCTCGATCGCGGTGAGAACGCCGCGCGCGACGTCGAACGAGAGGAGCACTTCTGATGCTGCGTGCGGGAATCGTCGGGTGCGGGCGTATCGCCGGCAACCACGCCCGAGCCCTGCAGAACAGTCCCGGCGTCGAGGTGATCGGCTGCTGCGACGCCGACCTCGACCGGGCTCGCGCCTTCGCCGCGGAATTCGGTCTGCCGCATTCGGTGTCGTCCACGGCAGAGCTGTTCGCGCTCGGTCTGGACGCGTGCACCGTGTGCACGCCGCATCCGGTGCACGAGGAGATCGTCGTCGCCGCCGCGGAGGCGGGCATCCACGTGCTGTGCGAGAAGCCCATCGCCGGGACCGTCGCGGCGGCGGACCGCATGATCGACGCCACCGACCGTGCCGGTGTCACGCTCGGGGTGTTGTTCCAGCGACGGTTCTGGCCGGCGGCGCGCCGCATCAAGGCGGCGATCGACGACGGCCGGATCGGGCAGCCCGTGCTCGGGGAGGCGTCGGTGCTTCTGCACCGACCGTCCACCTACTATTCGGCCGACCCGTGGCGCGGCCGGTGGGACACCGACGGCGGTGGCGTGCTCATGACGCAGGCCGTGCACCAGATCGACATGCTGCAGTGGTTCATGGGTGAACCCGTCCGGGTCACCGGTGTCATCGGTACCCGCTTCCACGGCGACCACATCGAAACCGAGGACGCCGCCTCCGCTGTCGTGACGTTCGAGTCCGGGGGATCGGCGACGATCACCGCCACCACCGGCGTCAACCACAACCTCGGCAACCGCGTCACCGTCATCGGGTCCGCCGGGGCGGTCGCGAGCGTCCTCGAGTTCCCGGAGGGCCGCGAAGGCGTCAACGAACTGTGGACCGTCCCAGGCGAATTGGAGTTCCGCGCCCCCTACGACCCGGAGGTACACGCCAACCTCGACGTCGGCGCCGTCAACGCCGGCCTCACCGATTTCCACACCCTGCAGGTGCAGGACTTCGCCGACGCTGTGCGCACCGGTCGACCGCCGGCCGTGACCGGGCGCGACGCCCGCACCTCCCTCGCCGTCGTCGAAGCCGTCTACGAGTCGGCTCGCACCGGCCGGCCCGTCGACCTCGCACCCACACCCGTACTCGCATCCGAGGAGCAGTGATGAATCCCGCTACATCCACCGACAATTACGACGTCGTCGTCGTCGGCTCCGGTGCAGGTGGCCTGTCCACCGCCATCGCTGCGGCCCACCACGGAGCATCCGTGCTGGTGCTCGAGAAAGCCGACGTGTGCGGCGGCGCCACCGCATGGTCGGGAGGCTGGATGTGGGCCCCGCGCAACATGTTCGCGCGCGCCGACGGCGTCGACGAACCCCGCTCGCTACCGCGTACCTACCTCGAGCATCGGCTCGGCGACAACTTCGATGCACCGAAGGTCGACGCGTTGCTCGACGGTGCACCGGAGATGGTCGAGTTCTTCGAGACGAATACCGCTCTGCAGTTCGTGCCCGGCGCCGGCATCGCGGACATCCACGGCGACACTCCGGGCGCCGGTACCGGGCACCGCTCCGTCGGGCCTCGGCCGGTGAACCTGCGCAAGCTCGGACCCGACGTGGCGCGCCTACTGCGCAGGCAACTGTATGAGACGTCGTTCCTCGGGATGGGCATCATGGCCGGCCCCGACCTGCAGGCGTTCCTGCATTCGACGCGTTCACCGAAGGCCTTCGTGCACTGCGCGCGGCGGGTATCCGCGCACATGTTCGACCTCGTCACCAAGCAGCGCGGTCAGCAGCTCGTCAACGGCACCGCACTCGTCGGCCGGTTGCTGCGGTCGGCGCTCGACGTGGGTGTACACATTCGGGTGTCCACCGCGGTCACCGACCTGACCACCGACGGCACCGGACGCGTCGCGGGCGTACGAGCAGAGGGACCCGATGGCGCCTACACCGTGACTGCGCGGCGCGGTGTGGTTCTCGCGACCGGAGGCTTCAGCCGCGACGTCGATCGTCGACGCGAATTGTTCCCACGCACCCCCACCGGGTACGAACACTGGACGCTCACACCGCCGACCACCACCGGCGACGGCATCTCCCTCGGTGAATCCGTCGGAGGTCGCCTCGACCGTACAGTCGCGTCGCCGGTGGCGTACTGCCCTGTCTCGCTCGTGAAATACCGCAACGGCAAGGAGGGCGTGTTCCCGCACATCATGGATCGCGCCAAGCCCGGAGCGATCGGGGTTCTCGCCGACGGCAAGCGATTCGTCAACGAAGCGCTCGGTTACCACGACTACACCCTTGCAATGGTCGAGCAGGTGCCTGAGGGCGACGAGGTGTGCTCGTGGCTGATCGCCGACGCCCGCTACATGAAGTACTACCCGCTCGGCATGGCGAAGCCGCTTCCGATCCCGATGCTGCCGTATCTGCGTTCCGGATATCTCACCCGCGCCGCGACGATCCGGGAGCTCGCCGCGAAGATCGGTGTCGACCCGGACGGTCTCGACAAGACCGTCACCGTGTTCAACGAACACGCCCGGGCCGGTGAGGATCCCGAGTTCGGTCGCGGTTCCACACCGTTCGACGCCAGATCCGGCGACGCCGACAACCCTTGGCCCAACGCCTCTCTGGCACCGCTGGAGAGGGGGCCTTTCTACGCCGTGAAGGTAGTGCCGGGAAGTTTCGGGACCTTCGCGGGCCTGGCCACCGATGCCGACTCGCGGGTGCTCGACGACAACGACACCCCGATCGACGGTCTCTACGCGGTCGGCGTCGACCAGGCATCCGTGATGGGCGGGCACTACCCGTCGGGTGGTATCAATCTCGGCCCCGCCATGACCTTCGGCTACCTCACCGGTCGCCGCCTCGCCTCGACTCCAGGAGAACACCGATGACTGCACCGCTGGGGCTTGCGGCCCTCACCGTCCTCGACATCGCGCCGCTGCAGCATGTCGAGCTCGCCGAACAGCACGGTTTCGACACCATCGGTCTGCGTCTGCTCCCGGCCGCGCCGG
Source organism: Acidimicrobiales bacterium (assembly GCA_035703405.1). GTDB lineage: Bacteria > Actinomycetota > Acidimicrobiia > Acidimicrobiales > Iamiaceae > JAFDWI01. Next base: position 3,800 of record DASSYG010000237.1, read on the forward strand.
GCACCATCGCGTACCCGCTGCACGAGGACCCGGTTGCACTCGACACACTGATCCGGCGGCTCGACGACTCACCGGTCGACGTGTTCGATCTCGAGATCATCCGCATCGGTGAGGATTTCGATGCCGCCGCGTATGTGCCGATGCTCGAAGCCGGCGCGCGGCTGGGCACCCGCGCCGTGCTCGTGGGCGGGGACGACCCGGACCGTGGTCGGCTGACCGACTCGTACGCCGCGCTCGCGCAGCTGTGCGCGCAGTACGGGCTTGTCGCGAGCCTCGAATTCATGCCGTGGACAGCTGTGCCCGACGCGAAGGCCGCGGTCGAGATCGTGTCACAGGCCGACGGCCCGGCCCGCAGCGTTCTCGTCGACGCACTGCACGTCGGACGGTCCACGACGTCCCTCGACGACCTGGCCGCGATTCCGCGGGAATGGCTGCACTATGCGCAGATGTGCGACGGGTCGGTGCCCGCCCCGACCGACGACGCCGAACTGATCCGGCACGCTCGTGAAGAACGACTCGTACCCGGGACGGGGGGCATCGATCTCCCCGCGATCTGGGCGACGCTGCCCGAGCATCTGCCGGTGAGCATCGAGCTACCGAACGAGGCGCTTCGTCGGGCAGCGGGTACCGGGCCGTGGCTCGATCGGCTGGCGGCCGCGACGAGGAACGTACTCTCGGCGGTGCCGTCGGCCTGTCACTGAATCGCTGCTCCCGGGCCGCGTCAGCTGCGCAAGGCGCGCCAGGTCGAGGTGGCGGCGGCGGACAGCAGCGCCGCCGTCACCCAGAACACCGAGGCGACCCCCGCGACACCGGCGATCGCGCCCGCCGCGAGTGGCACGGCGACCTGCCCGAGGCGGTTGCCCGTCAGCCGCACCGCCAGCGCCGACGCCCGATCCGGCGGCGCGACCAATTCGACGACCCACGTCATCGTCAGCGGC
>DASSYG010000017.1:0-4722 GCA_035703405.1 Acidimicrobiales bacterium
ACATCCCGGTGCAGGGGATGTACGCGTCGTCGTGGCGGGGCGACAAGGAGAAGGCGGGCTCGGGCACGCTGCTCGAGCACTCGATCCACGACCTCGACATCCTCGAATGGTTGCTGGGTCCGGTTGCCGCGCTGTCGGCCACGACCCGCAACCACCACGGCCACATCGACATCGAGGACGTCGCCGCGGTGCGGGTCGATTTCGACTCGGGAGCGGTGGGCACGCTCACCTCGATCTGGCACGACATCACCGAACGTGAGAGCCAGCGAGGTATCGAAATCTTCTGTGAACGGCTCTACGTGCGGATCGAAGGCGACTTCGCCGGTCCGGTCCGGTGGCACTTCAGCGGGTCCGACCCGGAGGTGGCCGAGACCGACGCGCTCATGCGCGAAGTCGCCGCCGACGACGACCGGGGCAATCCGGCCCGGGCGTTCCTCATCGCCGTCGCTGAGGGTCGGCCGGCGAGTCCGAGCTTCGCCGACGCGGTCGGGGCCCACGAGCTGGTCGATGCGGTGTATCGGTCAGCCGACCTCGCGGGCTCACCGATCAGCGACATTCATCGAGATGCCACGACGCCCGCCGACCGGACCTGACCGTGAGAAGTCACTTTTGTCCACACGGAGGTCGCGTCTGGTCCTACGATCGAAGTCGTGCCCCGACGTGGGGGGAATCCGATGTCGGCGTTCCCCGATGATGCCGAAAGCCTGGTGACGCCCGCTGGCTTGCGCGCCCTGCTCGCCCACGTCGACGAAGTCGTCATCTGCTGCGACAACGACGGAACGGTCCGGTTCGCGAACGATGCGTTTCGGACGTTGCTCGGCTATTCACCAGAACATTTCGTCGGGCGGAACCTGCTCGACATCGTCCACCCGGACCACGTGGCCCCCGCGCTCGAGGCGATCGCCCGTTGGGAAGGCCGCGCCGGCGCGCCACGTGGTGAACCTGTCGAGGTGCGCACCTCTGATGGCGCCTGGATCGAGGTGCGCTACGACGCCGCGATCGGTCCGGACTTCGGCGACGTCGGGTCGCTGATCGTCACGCTACGCCCCGAATCGACGGTCGACCTGGGCGAACGCGAACTGCGGGCGCGGGCCCTCAATGACGACCGGATCATCCGCCTGTCGTCGGTGTTCCTGAACCTGCCGACCGAGGACTTCGATACGGGACTGGAGGTCGCGGTCGCCGAGTTGGCGACGCTCGAGGACGTCACCCGGGTCTCGCTGTGGCGGACCGACGACGATCGGGTGGTGCGCCGGGCCGCGTGGTCCGCGCCGGTCGGTGCTCCCACCGTTCCGCTGGCACGTCGGATGCGGATCGACGACTACGCCAGCCTGCGCCTCGCGCGCCACGGCAAGGACACCCTGTTGAGCGAACCCTGGCACCACGGCCCGGAGTTCGCGGCCGAGCGGGACTTGTTCAGGCATGCGGGCAGCACCGCGGTGCTGATCAGTCCGCTGTCGGCGGCTGATGAGTTCGTGGGCATCGTCATGGTGGAGTCGACCCTGAACCATGACTTCGGGGTGACCCATCTGGGAGCCACCCACTCGGCGTGTGCGATTCTCGCCGAAGCGTTCCTGCGCAACGATGTCGAACGGCGCCTCGCCGTCCAGGCGCTCACCGACCGGGTCACGGGTATGGCCAACCGCTGGGCCTTCGACGTCGAACTCGAATGTGCGCTCGACGATCTCCAGGACGACATCCTCGAGAGCGTCACCTTGGCGGTCGTCGACCTCGATCGGTTCAAGGTCGTGAACGACACCTACGGGCACTCGGTGGGTGATCGGCTGCTCTTCGAGGTCGCGGAACGACTTCGGGCCGGCGCCGGACACGACACGACCCTCGCGCGGCTCGGCGGGGACGAGATCTTGGTGCTCATCACCGACGCCGGCGGTCCTGACGACGCGGTGCGCGCCGTCGAGCAGCTCCTCGAACCGCTGGATGTGCCCTTCGACCTGTCTGGAGGGGCGGTGGCGCTCACCGCCAGTGCGGGGGTGGCCCACACCACCGACGGTGACACCGAGCCCAGCGAGCTGATGAGCAAGGCCGACGTCGCGATGTACCAGGTCAAGTCGCGCGGTGGCGACGGGGTGGAGATCGCCGATCCCGACGCACATCGGGCTCGCTCGGCGCGTCTGCGTCTGGAGACCGAGCTACGTCGACTCATCGATACCGACGGGCTCCAGGTCCATTATCAGCCCGAGTTCGAACTCGCCACGGGTCGGTTGCTGGGCGCCGAGGCGCTGGCCCGTTGGGAGCATCCCCACCACGGGCTGCTGGCCGCGTCGGAGTTCATCCCCTTGGCCGAGGCGAGTGGGCTGATCTCGTTGTTGGGCCGCCAGGTGCTGGCGACGGCCTGTCGGACCGCTGCGGCGTGGAGTCGGGAGCGCAAGTCCGAGTCGTTCCTGTTGCGGGTGAACGTGGCGTCGCGCCAGCTCCGCCAGGTCGACTTCGTCGACCAGGTCGCCGACGTGCTCGCCGATGCGGACTACCCCGCCTCGGGGTTGTGCCTGGAGCTGACCGAGTCGACGTTGTTGACCGATCCGGTCGTCGCGGCGGAACGCTTCTCACAGTTGCGCGAGCTCGGTGTGGGGTTGGCGATCGACGATTTCGGAACCGGCTATTCGTCGTATCTGCAGCTCCGGTCGCTGCCGCTCACCGCGCTGAAGATCGACCGGAGCTTCGTGACCGAACTGCCTCGGAGCCACACCGACTCGGCGATCGTGGTGGCGACCCTCGACCTTGCCGCCGCATTGGGTCTCACCGTCACCGCGGAAGGAGTGGAGACCGAGATCCAGCGCAAAGCCCTCATCGAGCTGGGTTGTCCGGCGGCACAGGGCTATCTGCTGGGGCGGCCCATGCCTGCAACGTCGTTCGAGAAGCTCTTCGACGTGGCGGCCTGAGGCGTCCTCAACCCGGGCGCAGCAGCGGCGGGTTCATGCGGGTCGCCGGGCCCTGACGGTACAGTTCCGCAGGACGACCCCGGCCGTTCGACGCGGCGGTGCCAACGGGGATCACGAACCCGGGGGTCGACAGCACCTTGCGGCGGAAGTTCGCCGGATGCACCGGGGTACCCCACGCGGCCTCGTAGACGTCGCGCAACTCCACCATCGTGAACGTCTCGGCACAGAATGCACAGCCCAACGTCGTGTACTCGAGCTTCGCCCGGGCGCGTTCGACGGCATCGGCGATGATCAGCCGATGATCGAACGCCAAGTCGATCCCCGCGCCGTGGCCGGTGTCGCTCCCGCGGTTGCCGTCGAGGTCGAGATCTTCGATCGTCCAGAATCGGGCCGCGGCGGCGTCATCGCCGGCTTCGGGGTTCGCCATGTCGGGCCCGAACGCCAGGTACGCGACCGAGATGATGTGCCCACGGGGGTCGCGACCGGGGTCCCCGTAGGTGCCGAGCTGCTCGGAATGCGCCACGCTCGTGGCGGTCTCCTCGGCCAGTTCGCGGTGCGCAGATTCACTCAGTGTCTCATCGGCGCGGGCAAACCCGCCGGGCAGCGCCCATCGGCCCCGAAACGGATGGCCGCCGCGTTCGATGAGCAGCACCGCGAGACGGCCGCCGCGGATCGTCAGACACGCCAGGTCGACGGTGACCGCCATGGGCGGGTAGTGGCTCAGCGAGTACTGCGCCAGAAACGCCGCCTCGCTGTGGTCCTGCCGGCCGGTCGGTTCGGTTGCCACGGCGCTCAGACGATCGCCACGCCCTTGGTCGCCAGATACTCCAGCGCGCCCATCCGCATGACGGGGGAGACCCCGACGGTCAACTCGACCAGCACGGTCGGGTCGTAGCCGAGTCGCAAGGCGTCGTCGGTGGTGTCCTTGACACAGTGCGACGTGGCGATCCCGCAGACGTCGACCCGGTCGATACCGTCCGCTTCGAGCAGTTCGGTGAGAGTCCGGCCGTCTTCGGTGGCGCCTTCGAACGCCGAGTACGCAGCGTCGTGCCGGCCTTTGCGAACGACGTGATCGACCCGGCCCTCCACTCCTGCGGTGAACGCGGCGTGAAACGCCGCGCCCGGGGTGTCGGCGACGCAGTGGTCCGGCCAGGTGTTCACGAAGTCGGGTTCGGTGCCGTTCGCGGACGCGAAGTGCACGCCGGGGTCGACGTGCCAGTCGGCCGAGGCGATCACGCTGACGTAGTCGTCGCGCCGGTCGCGCACGTAGGTGTCGATGGCTGCTGCACACGCGGCGCCGCCTTCGACCGCGAGTGACCCGCCTTCGCAGAAGTCGTTCTGGACGTCGACGACGAGCAGTGCTCGGCGGATCTCGGGTTGCGGGTTCGTCATGGTCTGGTCCTTTCGTGCGGGTAGCCGGCGTTCTCGCTCGCCGGCAGGTCAGTAGCCGACAGATCAGTGTCCGGCCACCGAGAGCGCCGGTTCGCCGGGTGGTTCGGTGGCGATCAGATGAGGCTCTCCAGGGGTGATGGCGCGGGCAGATGCGGGCAGCGACCCGAGAGCTGCGGTGCAGCGGGCCCGGGCCGCGGTGAGGTCGTCGGCGGCGGCGTCGGTGAACTCCCCGCCGACGATGTAGGAGATCTGTTGGCCACCGTCTGCCGGTTGCGCGGCGCGCCCGTCGAGCACCTCGAAGGTCTCGGCTTCGAGCGACCCGTCGTCGGCGAAGCGCCGCCGAACCTGTTTGACGCCACCCTTCGACGCCTTGTTCGCGCTCACCTTGGCGACCGGCTGCATCCGCCCGGCTCGTTCGATGGCGACGAGT
>DASSYG010000344.1:0-12415 GCA_035703405.1 Acidimicrobiales bacterium
CGGAACTCCTCCCCGGTTCCCAGGTGGCCGAGGCTTACGGGCGCACCGTCATCTCCGAACGCCACCGGCATCGCTACGAGGTCAACCCGAAGCTCCGCGGCCGGATCGAAGAGGCCGGGCTCGTGTGCTCGGGAACGTCGCCCGACAACCGACTGGTCGAGTTCGTCGAGCTGCCCGGACATCCGTTCTGGGTGGGCACCCAGGCCCACCCGGAGTTCAAGAGTCGACCGACCCGTCCGGCGCCGTTGTTCACGGCCTTCGTCGCGGCCGCGCTGTCGCGGGCCGAGGGACGCCGTCCGCACCTGTTCGACGTCGAGGTCACGCCCGAAGACGCCGCGGTCGCCGGGTGAGCGCGCCGGGGTTCACTCGGCTGGGCACCGAGGTGCTCTTCGACGGGTACATGGTGCAGCTCGTGCAGGCGACCGTCGAGGTGCCAGACGGAACGACCGTGACCCGGGAGATCGTGAATCATCCCGGCGCGGTGGCCGTCGTCGCGGTCGACGACGACCGCGACGTGGTCCTGGAACGCCAGTACCGGGCGGCGTTGGACGAGAACCTGCTCGAGATCCCGGCCGGCAAACGCGATGTCGCGGACGAACCCCCGCTGGCTGCGGCCCGCCGAGAACTCGTCGAAGAAGCCGGCGTCGACGCGCGGGACTGGGTGGAGCTGGGCGCGTTCTACAACTCGCCGGGATTCACCGACGAACACACGACGCTCTTTCTGGCGACCGGTCTGACCGAGGTGGGCACCGACCTGCAAGGCCCAGAAGAAGAGGCGATGGAGATAGTGCGTCTGCCGTTGGCGTCGACCTGGGATCTGATCGCGTCGGGAGAACTCGTCGACGGCAAATCGATCCTCGCCCTGATGCTGGCGCTCCGTCACCTGGAGTCATGACACCGCGGGGTCGACCGCCGGTCCTCGAGCCGGTCGAGTTCCCCCTGGCGGTCGAAGAATTCCTGAACTACCTGCGGGTCGAGCGGGGCCGCGCCGGGTCGACCCTGGCGGCGTACCGGCGCGACCTCGGGGACTTCCTCCGTTGGCTGGGAGCCGAGCACTTGACCGCCGTGAGCGAGGAAGATCTGGCGGCCTACCTCGGAGCCGTCGCCGAGTCGGGTGCCGCGGCGTCGACCCGGAAGCGACGAGCGGTCGCGGTGCGCTCGCTGTATGCGTTCCTCCGCGACGAGGGGACGATTCCGGTCGACCCGGCCCACGACCTCGCCGTGCCGAGTGCTCGCCCGGGGCTGCCCAAGGCCCTCACCGAATCCGAGATCGGGTCGCTGTTCGCGGCGGTCGTCGGCGACGGGCCCCTGGTGCTGCGGGATCGGGCGATCCTGGAGGTGACCTACGGTGCCGGGTTGCGGGTCTCCGAAGTCACCGGGCTGTCGATCGGAGACATCGATCTGGCCGAACGTCTGCTGCGGGTCACGGGCAAGGGATCCAAGGAACGAATCGTGCCGATTGGACGGCTGGCCAAGGACGCATTGGTGGTGTGGCTCGACCCCGAAGTGCGCGGTGCCCTCCGCCCGGCACGACCCACCCGTGATGACGACGCGGCGCTCTTTGTGAACCGCCGTGGCCGACGCCTCACCCGCCAGGGACTCTGGGGGATCGTCGACAAGTACGCGACGGCGGCGGGACTGGGGGAGCGGTGCACCCCTCACGTGCTCCGCCACTCCTGTGCCACCCATCTACTCGACCACGGCGCCGACATCCGGACCGTGCAGGAACTCCTGGGTCACGCGTCGGTGTCGACCACGCAGATCTACACCAAGGTGTCGAACGAGCGCCTGTTCGCCGCCTGGGCCGACGCGCATCCGCGCGCCCGCCGGTGAGCATCAGTCGTCGTCGGCAGCTTCCAGCACCCGTCCGATGGCGACGGGGATCGTCCAGTCGTCCTCGGAGCCGTGGTGTTCCCGAGCCCACGCGATGGTGAGCGGATCAGATTCGGCCAGCGCCAACAGGTCGCCCCCGAGGCGCGGGTGTTCCAGATACAGGCCCACCCGTCGCGTGAAACCCCGGGTCTCGCTCCAGGCGACGGCCATCTCGTGCCCGGCGACCTTGGCCGACAGCGTCGCCACCACGCGCCCGTAGGTGCGCAGATGCGACACGGTCTTGCCCACGTCGTGCAGCAGGGCGGCGGCGAGGATCGGGTCGGTGGCCTCGCTTCCGAGTGCCCGTTCGACCCGTCGTGCCACCCCGACGGCGTGACGACGGTCGGGGTTGGACATGCGGCGCCAGAGCTTGGCCTCGGCGTCACTCAGGTGGCTGTGCGCCCAGGCGTCGTCGGTCTTGGAAGGTCCCCCCGGTCGGAGCGATCCGAAGAACCGTTTGACGAGATGTCCGGCAGCCAACGCTTCAGGCGTGGTCGATACAGAAGCGCGCGGCCGGGATCGCCTCGAGCCGGGCATCGCCGATGGGTCGGTCACACTTCTCACACCGGCCGTAGGTGCCGTCGTCGATCCGCTCCAGGGCCGCATCGATCTCGTCGAGTTGCTCCCGGGCGACGGCGATCGCCACCTGGTTCTCACCGAGTTCCGCCGCGACCTGGCCGGAATCGGCGAAGTTGCCGTCGTAGACCAACGGGTCGTCCGCGGTCACCGACAACTCTTCGTTTCGGGCGAGCAACTCTGCACGGAGCGCTTCGAGGGCACGGCGCGCGTCGAGGAGATCGGGCATGGAGGTCATCGTAGGGCGAAACGCGCCGACCGCGTGCTCACCTTTGCGCTCGCGGCAGAAATCCCATCGCATCTTCGGCCCTTCTGACGATGGGCTGGGAGATGGCGTCGGCCCGTGCGGCGCCATTGGCCAGCACCCCGAGCAGGTGGCCGGTGTCCTCCAGCAGTGCGTCATAGCGGGAACGCACCGGCCCGAGGAACTCGACGACCGCCTCGGCCACGGCGGCCTTCAGGTCGCCGTACCGGGTGAAACCCGCCCCGGCGGCCTGTGGCGTGGACTCGGTGCACGCGGCGAGGATCGACAGCAGGTTCGACACGCCCGGCTTGGTCTCGGGGTCGTAATGCACCTCGGTCTCCGCGTCGGTGACCGCCCGCTTGATCTTGCGGGCGACGACGGCGTCGTCGTCGGACAACAGCACGGTGCCCTGGGGGGAATCGAGGGACTTGGACATCTTGCGTTCGGGGTGTTGCAGGTCCATGATGCGCGCGCCACTGGTTCGGTAGACCCCCTCGGGCACCACGAAGGTGTCGCCGTAGCGAGCGTTGAAGCGCACGGCGAGGTCCCGGGTGAGTTCGATGTGCTGGCGCTGGTCGTCGCCCACGGGCACCTCGTCGGCGTCATAGGCGAGGATGTCCGCGGCCATCAGCGCGGGGTAGGTGAACAATCCGGCCGATACGAACTCACCCCGCCCCGACTTGTCCTTGAACTGGGTCATGCGTTGCAGTTCGCCGTAGGACGCGGTGCACTCCAGCAACCAGGCGAGCTCGCGGTGCGCGGGGACCTGACTCTGCAAGAACAGGATGCTGCGGTCGGCGTCGAGACCCATCGCGAGGAAGGTGGCGGTCAACTCCAGGGTGCGACGGCGCAGATCCGCGGGATCCTGGAGAAAGGTGATCGAGTGCAGATCGACGACGCAGAACAGGCTCTCGGCCGCCTCGGCCTCGGCGACCCACAACGCGACCGCCCCCAACAAGTTGCCCAGATGGGGGTCACCACTCGGTTGCATGCCGGAAAAGACGCGGGTCATGGCTTCGAATCGTACGCTGGGGAGGGGCCGACATCGGCAAATCACAATGGTGCAACTTGGAGGCGCTAACGTGGCATGCGTGGCATACGACGTCTCCACCCAGGTCTTCGAAGGTCCCTTCGACGTGCTGTTGCACCTGATCCTGCGCGAGGAAGTCGACCTGTACCAGATCTCGATGGTCCGGATCGTCGACGAATTCGTCACCTATGTCGATGCCCTCGAGCAGCCCGATCTGGAGCTCACCACCGAGTTCCTGTTGATCGCCGCCACACTCGTGCAGCTCAAGGCCCGCCGGCTGCTCCCCGACGACGAACCGGTCACCCTCGACGAGGAACTGGCCGTCTGGTCCGAGCGAGATCTGCTGCTCGCGCGACTCGTGGAGTGCAAGACCTTCAAGGACGCCGCCAAGGAGTTGGCCCGGCTCGCGGAGGACGCCGAGCGCACCGCACCGCGGGTCGCCGGCCCCGAGGACCACTACCTCGATCTGGCCCCCGACCCGATGATCGGGGTCACCCCCGAGAAGATCCGCGACGCGCTCGTGCGTGCGCTCATCCCGCGGCCCGAACCGCGTATCGACCTGGCTCATGTGGCCCCGATCCGGGTCAGCGTGGCCGATGCGGTCGTCGAGGTCGCCGCCGAACTCACGCGGGTCGGTCACATGAGCTTCCGTGAGTTGACCGCGTCCTCCGCGACACGACTCGAGGTCGTCGTGCGGTTCCTCGCCGTGCTGGAGCTGTACAAGGAAGACCGGGTCGAGTTGGACCAGGCCGAGAACTTCGGCGACATCGTCATCACCTGGCGGGGCGACACCGGCAGCGACGCACTCGACTGGCACGCCGGTTGGGACGTGTCGACGATGCTTGTCGACACCTACGACGGCTGACGTGATGGACGAGGGCGAGGCCCGCCGGGCGATCGAGGCGGTCGTCATGGTCGCCGAAGAACCCGTCGAACCCCAGCTCCTCGCACAGCTCATCGAAGTCTCGGTGCAACGGGTCGACGAGCTGTGCGCCGAACTCGCGGCCGAGTACACCGCGGAGCGACGCGGATTCGAACTCGTGCGGGTCGCGGGCGGCTACCAGTACCGCAGCCATCCCGACGAAGCGCCCTACATCGAACGATTCGTGTTGCACGGTCGCTCGGCGCGCCTCTCCGCGGCGGCGCTGGAGACGCTGGCGATCGTCGCCTACAAACAACCCATGTCGCGGGCACAGATCGCCGCGATCCGTGGCGTGAACGTCGATGGCGTGGTCCGCACCCTGGAGCGGCGCGGCTACATCGCCGAGATCGCCCGGGACCCCGGGCCGGGTCAGGCCGTGCTGTACGGCACGACGAAGCTGTTCCTGTCCAAACTCGGCATCGATTCGACCGACGAACTTCCGCCGCTCGCCGGATTCATCCCCGATGCCGACATCGTGGAGGCCCTGGAGTCGGGCCTCCGGGTCGACGGTGACGACATCGGTGGCGACTGAACCTCCCACCGGGGAGCGACTCCAGAAGGTCCTGGCCGCCGCGGGCATCGCGAGTCGCCGCCAGTGTGAGATCTACATCGCGCAAGGTCGGGTGCGGGTCGACGGCGAGGTCGCCGAGTTGGGACGACGGGTCGACCCGACCAGCGCCCGCATCGAACTCGACGGCGCGCCCGTGTCGGTCGCTCCCGGCCAGGTGCACTACCTGTTGAACAAACCCCCCGGCGTGGTGAGCACCGCGTCCGATCCGCGAGGTCGACCCACGGTGGTGTCCCTGGTTCCCGCCGAACCACGCGTGTACCCGGTCGGGCGACTCGACATGGACTCCGAAGGACTGTTGCTGGTCACCAACGACGGCGAGCTGACCCACCGGCTCACCCACCCGTCCTATGAGGTGCCAAAGGAGTACCTCGCCGAGGTCTCGGGTCGCATCACGCCGAGGGCGCTGCAACGGCTGCGCACCGGCGTCGAACTCGACGACGGGCTCACCGCGCCGGCGACCGTGTCGAGCCCGGGGCCCGGAATGCTGCGGATCGTGATCCACGAAGGGCGAAATCGACAGGTGCGTCGCATGGTCGCCGCTGTCGGCGGTGAAGTCACCCGACTGGTTCGCACGAGGATCGGACCGATCACCGGTTCGCACCTGGCGCCGGGGGAGTGGCGCCCCCTGGAGGCCGATGAACTCCGGGCGCTCGAGCGGCTGGTCAGCACCCCCGACCGGTAGGATCGGCGCTCGTGAGCAGACACGTTCGGGCATTGCGCGGCGCGACGACCGTCGACACCGACACCACCGCCGCCATCGACCAAGCCGTGATCGAACTGGTCTCGGCGCTGTTCGAACGCAACGAACTCGACCACGATGACCTGATCAGCGTGCTGTTCACCGCGACCGACGACCTGCACGCCAAGTTTCCCGCCGCGTCGGCTCGCCTCTACGGGCTCGGCGACGTGCCGTTGATCTGTGCCCGAGAACTCGACGTCACCGGAGCGACCCCCCGGTGCATCCGGGTGATGGTCCATCTGGAGACCGACCGGTCGCGGGCCGAACTGCACCACGTGTACCTGCGGGACGCCGTCGGTCTCAGAGACGACCTGCCAACGTGACCGAGCAGCGTCGTGCCACCATCATCGGCACCGGGCTGATAGGCGGCTCGGTCGGGCTGGCGCTCCGTGCTCGAGGTTGGCGGGTGAGTGGCGTCGACAACGCCCCGGGCCTGGCGGACCGAGCGATCGAATTGGGAGCGTGCGACGCTGTGGGCATCGACGCCGACAGTGACCTGGTGGTGGTCGCCACGCCGGTCGGGGCAGTGATCGAGGAGGCCCGCGGCGCCCTCGCGGCGTGCCCAAAGGCGGTGGTCACCGACGTGGGTGGGGTCAAGGCAGCGATCGTCGCCGCACTCGACGATCCGCGCTTCGTCGGCGGGCACCCGATGGCCGGTTCCGAGGAACTCGGCCTCGAAGGCGCCGACGCGGATCTGTTCGAGGGCGCGGCGTGGACGCTGTGTCCGGGGCCGGCTACCACTGATGCGACCTATGCCACGGTCCGCCACGTCGTCGCTTCGTTCGACGCCCAGGTGCTCACGTTGTCGCCCGCGGACCACGACCGTGTCGTGGCCGTGGTGTCCCACGTGCCGCACCTGACCGCAGCGGCGTTGGTGCGGGTCACCGGTGACCATTCCTCGGACCATGCCGCCCTTTTGCGGCTCGCTGCCGGAGGCTTCCGCGACATGACGCGCATCGCGTCGGGTTCGCCTGCGATCTGGCCCGGGGTGTGCGAACAGAACCGCGACGCCATCGTCGAGGTCCTCGACCAGTTGCGCGACGAACTGGCGACGATCCGCTCGATCGTCGCCGAGCGCGACCGCCCCGAGCTGTTGCGGGTGCTCGGTGAAGCGCAGCAGGTGCGACAGACGTTGCCCACCCGGCCGAGCGACGCCGGCCCGCACAGCGAGATCAGGGTGTTCGTCAAGGACCAGCCCGGTGCGTTGCGTGCGGTGGCGACCCTGGCCACCGACCTGGACGTCAACCTGGCGTTCGCGACGACGATCGACCTCGACGGCACCGCCGGCGGCATGGTCGTGCTGCGCGTACTCAGCGACGACGCCGAACGGCTCTGCCGAGGATTGCTCGATGCCGGTTTCCGCGCGTTCGTCCAGAACGAGGACGAGACATGACGGTACGCCTGATCGAACCGCTCGAGCATCCACCAGACACGACGGTGCGACCCCCCGGTTCGAAAAGTCTGACGAACCGGGCGTTGGTGCTCGCCGCCCTGGCCGACGGTCCGTCGGTGCTGCGCGGGGCGCTGCGGGCCGACGACACCGACGCCATGATCGGCGCCCTGCGCGCCCTGGGCGCCCGCATCGACGTCGACGGTACCGAGATGCGGGTGATGCCGGGTGGCACCGTCCATCCCGACGCCAGGATCGACGCCCGGTTGTCGGGCACGACCTCGCGGTTCATCCTTCCCGTCGCCGCGCTCGCCGGCGTGCCCGTCGTCGTCGACGGTTCCGAACCGTTGCGGCGCCGGCCGATGGGTCCGGTCCTCGACGCGTTGACGGCTCTGGGCGCCGATATCGAAGAACTCGGTGAGCCCGGTTGCCTGCCGGTCCGTCTTTCGGGGGAGGGAGTCCGCGGCGGCGTCGTCTCGGTCGCCGCGGCCGGGTCGAGTCAGTTCCTCAGCGCGTTGATGCTGATCGGTCCGTGCCTTGCCGATGGCCTCGTCGTGGAAGCCGGACCCGACATCGCGGCCCGACCGTTCGTCGATCTGACGATCGCGACGCTCCGCGACTTCGGCGCCGAGATCACCGAAGTCGAGCCCGGTCGCTTCGTCGTCGCCCCCGCCACGTTGCGCGGCCGGGCCTACGACATCGAACCCGACGCCACAGCGGCGAGCTACCTCGCGGCCGCGGCGGCGATCACCGGCGGTCGAGTCCGACTCGACGGGTTGGGGCCCGCCACCCGTCAGGGCGACATGGCGTTCTTCGCCGTGCTCGAACGCATGGGCGCCACCGTGGAGCGCCTCGCCGACGCCACCGTGGTGACCGGCGGTCCGCTGCAGGGCATCGACATCGACCTGAGCGCCAATCCCGACACCGCCCAGACACTCGCCGCAGTCGCCGTGTTCGCCTCGTCACCCACCCGGGTGCGTGGGGTGGAGATCATCCGTCATCACGAGACCGACCGCATCGCGGCGGTGGTGGCCGAGTTGCGCAGGCTCGGCATCGACGCGGAGGAGAACGACGATGGCTTCACGATCGTGCCGGGCCGTCTGCATCCCGCCACGGTGCAGACCTATGACGACCACCGGATGGCGATGAGCTTCGCGCTGCTCGGGCTGGTCGCCCCGGGTATCGGGATCGCCGATCCCGAGGTGGTGGCAAAGACCTACCCCGGGTACTTCACCGACCTGGCTAGTCTTGGCACGCCATGACCACGACGCCGAAGACCACGACGCCGAGGGTGATCGCCATCGATGGTCCGGCAGGGTCGGGAAAGTCGACCGTGGCGCGGGCGCTGGCCGAGCGACTCGGGCTCGGCTATCTCGACACCGGGGCGATGTACCGGGCGGTTACCGTGGCGGCGTTGGGCAAAGGCGTCGACGTGTCAGACCCCGACGCGCTGACCCCACTGACCGCCTCGCTCGACCTGCGCCTGGACGGCACGAGGGTGTTGGCCGACGGCGTGGACGTGACCGAGGCGATCCGTACCCCGGCGACCTCGCGTGCGGTCTCTCAGGTGGCGAAGATCGCGGGCGTGCGTCATGAACTGGTGGCCCGGCAACGCGCCTGGGTCGCCGATCACGGTGGAGGAGTGGTCGAGGGTCGCGACATCGCAACGGTCGTCTTCCCCGATGCGACCCTGAAGCTCTACCTGACGGCCAGGCCCGAAGTGCGGGCCGCCCGCCGCGCCGGTGAACTCGGACAATCCGACACCGCCTCGGTCGCCGCCGAGATCGCGCAGCGCGACGCCACCGATTCCGCACGCGACGCCAGCCCGCTCGCCATTGCCGACGACGCCACCGTGGTGGACACCTCCGACCGGGAGGTGGCGGCGATCGTCGAAGGGATCCTGGAGCTGCTCCCGTGAGCGACGCCGAGCCGGCTGTGGCCGCGCAGCGGGTGCACATCGACGAGGACCCGGCGGCACCCCCGACACCCTTCCGAAAAGGTCTGTACTGGTTGGCGTCGGTGTTGCTGGTCGGTGCCGCGAGGCTGTGGTTCCGCGTCCGGGTCGAGGGCCGCGAGCACCTGCCGGTGGACGAGCCGTTCATTCTCGCTCCGGTCCACCGATCGAATCTGGATTTCGGTCTCGTGGTCTCCTGTGTCGGTGTCGGGTTGCCACGTATGCGCTACCTCGCCAAGGACACCCTCTGGAAGGGCGCCTGGGGACGCCTGTGGACGGCGTTGGGTGCCATCCCCGTCCATCGCGGCACACCGGACCGCGAGGCGCTGAAATCGCTCATCGCAGTGCTGCGTGCAGGGGAATCAGTCGTGATCTTTCCCGAGGGCACCCGCCAGTCCGGGCCGGAGGTGCAGGAATTGTTCGACGGCCCCGCCTATGTGCAGGCGCGGACCGGTGCGCCGATCGTGCCGGTGGGCATCGGCGGATCCGAGGCGGCCATGCCCAAGGGGGCGAAGTTCATCCGGCCCCGCAGAATCGTTCTCACGATCGGCGCACCGCTCACTGCGCCCGAGAAGAACGCCAACGGTCGGGTCCCACGTCGGGCGGTCCGTGAACAGACCGTCGCGTTGCACGGGGTACTCCAGGGTCTCTTCGACGCTGCACAGCAATCAGCGGGGTAGCAACCAGTGGGGTAGCAATCAGCTTGCTGATGCCATGGCGGTGACGGCGTCGTCGATGGAGTAGTGGGGGTCGCCTCCGCTGCGGGCGCGGGGTTCCCGGGTACACCGCGGCAGCGATGTCGGGCACGCAGATCGGGTGGCCGGATCAGGTGGTCGTGTTGGTCGATGAAGGTGAAGCCTTCATGCCCGTCGGCGTCGATCCGGAACGCGTTGTGGTGGACCAACCGGTGATGTCGGTTGCACAACAACACCAGGTTCGCGAGGTCGGTCGGGCCGCCGTCTTCCCATTCGATCACATGATGCGCGTCGACATAGCGGGTGTTGCCACAGCCGGGAAAGCGACAGCAAGCCGACGGGCATCAGCCAACGAGAGCCCGGGTGCGTTCTTCGCATCACACAACCCACCATCGGTGTCACCGCGCAGGAACGCTTCGTCGATGTGGATCACCACTTCGGTGTGTTCACCCCGCACGATCGGCACCGGCCCGACCTCGAGACGGTTCGCCGCAACCCCGACCAACGCGTCGAGCCGTCGAGTCGCCGTGGGCAACGGCGCCGTCACCTCAGCAGAATCATCGTCGTTGTCGCTGGTGTGTTCGGCGCGCCACTGGGTTTCGAGCTCGGCCTCCAACGCAGCCTGGACGACCGCCGCATCATCAGGGGTGAGGATCGCCAACCACTGGTCGATCGACGAGCGCATCGCCGGCATCAGCCAACGCAGCCGCCGCACGCGACGACAGCCCCAGATCCACCGACGCCCACTGACCGACGCGTTCAGCCGAGGTCGGTGTCGCCCGCGGCGGCCGGGTCGACCAGCCACAACACGCTCGCGGCGTCGATATGGGAGGCCGGCACGTCGTCGCCTGCCGCAACGCGTGCCAGCGCTTCGGCCTTCGACGCGCCCGACACCGTCACGATCACCTGGTGGGCACGGGCGATCCCGGCGAAGGTGAGGGTCATGCGTTGGTACGGATTGTTGCCGAGTGGGTCGTCGTTCATCGTCACGAACCGTCCCGGGTCGGCGTCGAGCGCAGCAGACTCAGGGAACAACGACGCAGTGTGACCATCGGGCCCCAGCCCCAGGTGGACCAGATCGATGTGACCGAGTTCGCCGAGTCGCAACTGATATGGCTCGGGACCGTCGGCGCATCTCATCAGGTACGTCGCATTGGCGGCACCCACCCGGTCGAGCAGAGCCTCGCGTGCCAGGTGATAGTTCGAATCGGGATCGTCGTGGGGCACACACCGCTCGTCACCCCAGTAAAAATCCACCTTCCACCAGTCGATTCGGTCCCCGGAATCGGCGAGTGCCTGGTAGCAGACGCGGGCGGTGTCGCCGCCCGACAGGGCAAACGAGAACACATCGTTCACCCGTCGCCCGAATGCGGCGACGGTCTCTTGGGCGAATGCGCTCGGTACGTCCTCCACCACGCGGACGGTGCCAGGGATCGCCATGGGCTAACCGGTCGCCTGCAGGTGAGCGGCTTTGGAGGCGAGTGACGTGATCAGGTCGTCGAACGAGGCGATGAACTTGTCGACCCCTTCACGTTCGAGGACGGCTGCGACCTCTTCGAGGTCGATGTCGAGCGAAGCCAGACGATCGATGTCGTGGCGTGCGGCGTCGAGATCGGTGTCGACGGTCCGAGCGAGGGTGCCGTGGTCTTCGAACGCGTCGATCGTGTCGTTCGGCAGCGTGTTGACCGTGTCGGGTCCGATGAGTGCATCGACGTAGGCGGTGTCCGGATAATCCGGGCTCTTGGTCGACGTCGATGCCCACAGTGGTCGCTGCACGTGGGCGCCGGCCGCCGCCAACTTCTCCCACCGTTCACCCGAGAAGCGTTCGAGGAACAACTGGTAGGCCATCTTGGCGTTGGCGATCGCGGCCTTGCCTTTGAGTGCGAGCGCATCGTCGCTGCCGATCTCGTCGAGTCGGGCATCGATCTCGGAGTCGACGCGCGACACGAAGAACGAGGCGACACTCCGCACCGTCGAGAGGTCTCCGCCCTCGGCGGCGAATCGCTCGAGGCCACTCAGGTACGCCTCGATGACGTCGTCGTAGCGTTGGACGCTGAACAACAGGGTCACGTTGATGCTCTTGCCCCGGGCGATCATCTCACCGATCGCTGGCACTCCTTCTGCGGTGCCGGGAATCTTCACGTACAGGTTCGGTCGGTCGATCCGATCGTGCAAGCCGGCTGCGGCCTCGATCGTGCGGCCGGTGTCATGAGCGAGGTCGGGTGCGACCTCGACCGAGACGAAGCCGTCCTCGCCGTTCGACGAGGTGTGGATCGGCGCCAGCACATCGAGGGCCTCGGTGATGTCGGTGACCACGAGGTCCCAGTACGCATCGGTGATGGTCCGGCCCGCAGCCACCTTTTCGCCGAATTGGTCGTCGTAGGCGTCGGTTCCGTCGATCGCCTTCTGAAAGATCGACGGG
>DASSYG010000405.1:0-3478 GCA_035703405.1 Acidimicrobiales bacterium
GGATCGGCAACGACCGGTCGGCCGTCGGCGCGGTCACGATCGGACCGTCGAGGTGGGTGCGGCTCGCAGGTGCGCCGCGGCGTCACTCGCCGCGACCGAGTTGATCATGATGCCGCTTCCCAGTTCCGCACCAGCCACGTACCGATTGACGCCCATGGCCCGACGAAACGGCGCGACCTCGACGTGCAGGTGAGCCCACGGCCAGGCGCTGCCGTCGGTGGGACGCTGATGGATCCACGACATGTACGGCGTCTCTTCGTCGAAGAGGTGGTCGAGTCCGGACAACACCTCGCCGAGGATGATCGCGAAGTCGTGGCGATCCTGCCCGGTCAACTCGGGGAGTGCCCCGACGTGCGCGGTCGGAGCGACCACGATGCCATAGGGGTGGGCCGAGGCAGCCGGCACCCACGCGCGCCAGTTCCCGGCTGAGGCGACGAGCCGTGCTCCCGGTGAGTCCGGTGGTTTCAGCTCGTCGCAGAGCGCACACGAGCCCCGCTCCCCGGCACGCGCAAGTTCGGTTGCCGGGACCGGTGGGACTTCGCCGAAGGCGTAGATCTGGCCGTGGGGGTGGCGGATCGTCGCCCCGATCTCCTCCCCGCGATTCTCGAAGATCAACACGTAGTCGACGTCGTCGCGGGCGCCGAGCTCGGCGGTGCGCTCGCTCCACAACTCGACCACTCGAACGATCTGCTCGGTGGGGAGACCACCGAGTGACGCGGCGTGGTCGGGTGAGAACAGCACGACCTCGGCCCGTCCGTCTCCCAGACTCGGCCACCGGTTCGTGAACCAGCGTACGTCATAGGGTTCGGCGGCTTCGCGGCCGCCGACGCAGAACGGGCACCCCTCGTCGGGAAGGTTGGGCCGTCCCTGCCGGTCCGGAGCAACGATCACCCGTTGCCCGCTCAGCGGGTCGGTGATCACGGTGTCGCTCATCGGGCGAGTTCTTCGACCGGGCAGTACAGCACGGAACGATCGCCGCCCAGCAGTCCCTCGATCAGTCGGCGGTACGTCGTGGCCGAATCGCGACCCATCGCGTCGTGGCTCATCCAGCGCACCCCGCGTTCCCGGTCGATGCCGTACAGGCCGAAGCACGGCTCATAGGAGCCCCATTCGTAGTTGTCGGCGAGGCACCAGTGGAAGTACGCGCCGAGCCGCACGCCGGCATCGTGCGCGTCGACCAGGGCTCGCAGATGTGCTTGGAGGTACCGTGGCCGGTCCCAACCGTCACCCCGTTCGTGACTTCGGCCGTTGTGCCGCCGGTTGCACAGGCCGTTTTCGACCACCCAGAGCTCACGTCCGGCTACTTCGAGTGCGCGGAGGTGTTCGCCGAAGCGCTGGGCATCGACCGGGTCGTCCCACAGCATCCGATCGGGACCCCAGTGACGCCCGCCTGCCGTCCTATGGCCGGGAAGTCTGAAGTGCGACATCGTGGCGGGGTTGTAGTAGTCGGTCTGGATGTGATCCAGACTGCATGTGTTGGCGCTCGCATACACCGCCTCGACCGTGCGGGGGAGCGCCCCGTCGAGGTCGATGAGCCGGTTGACGGTGGCGGCGGCCGGCCCGCGCACACCGAGTGAGGCCTCGTAGCGGTTTCTCCGTGACGCCAGCCAACCCCGGAGATCGCGTCGTTCGACTCCGGCCAGCCGGGCGGTGAGCACGTCGGTTCCCAGACGCTCGAGCCCGTAGGTCGAGAACGCGAAGCCGTTCGTCGCCACGACGGTGTCGGCGCGGGCGGCGTGGATGGCGTCGTAGGCGAGCACGTGGGCGGCCAGCAGGTGGTCGATGGCCCTCACGGCCGAGCGGACGTCGCCGGTTCGGGCGGGGGGGAAGTCGCCGGTGACATAGGTCTGCAGGGCGAAGATGTTCCACTCGTTGATCGTCACCCAGTGCCGCGCGAGTGGCGCCAGGGCGCGCGCGGCGATCCCGGCCCACTCGGCGAAGCGTTCGGGCGCGGCATCATCGAGCCAGAAATCTTCGCCGGCCCAGTCCGGATGCGTGAAGTGGTGCAGCGTGACCAGCGGCTTGATCCCGCGTTCTCGACAGGCGTCGATGATGTCCGCGTAGCGGGCGAACACGTCGGTGTCGATCTCACCGTCGGCGGGTTCGCACCGGGCCCACTCCAGTGAGAATCTGAAGGCGTTCACACCGGCGGCCACGGCGTGGTCGAGATGGGTCTCGTGGTCGTTCCAGAAGTCCAGGGCGATGCCGGAGGGGACGACCCGACCTTCGGATTCGAAGCGGAACCAGTTGTTGCGCGGCTCGTCAGGACCGTTGAACCCCCCTTCGATCTGGAATCCGGCGGTGGCGACACCGAAGAGGAAGTCCGGGGGAAGCACCGATCGTGGGGTCGTCTCGGTCATGGAATCCGTCGGTCGTTGGATGCGGTACGGTCCACGGGTCGAGTCTCGCACACGGTCGTGGCTTGACCCTACGGTCGAATCCCGGGGAGGATGACCCGATGCCATATGCACACAACGGTTCGGTCGAGCTGTTCTACGAGGAGTGGGGGCCCAGCGACGGCGTGCCGTTGCTGATGATCATGGGGTTGTCTGCCCAGATGATCTCCTGGGACGACTCGTTGATGCAGTCCTTCGTCGACAACGGGTTCGCGCCGGTGCGTTACGACAACCGGGACGTGGGGTCTTCGTCCTGGTTCGACGACGCGCCGGTCGACATCGAGGCCGAGATCGGCCGCTTCCTGACCGGGGAGCCGCTGACCGCTCCGTACTCGATCGAGGACATGGCCGACGATGCCGCGGCGGTGCTCGACGCGGTCGGCTGGAAGAGCGCCCACATCCTGGGCGCGTCGATGGGAGGGATGATCGCCCAGTCGTTCGCGATCCGCTACCCGGAGAAGACCCGGTCGTTGGTCTCGATCATGTCGACCACGGGCGACCCCGACGTCGGCCAGCCCGACGACGCCGCCGCCGAAGCGCTGATGCAACCGACCCCGGAGGGCCGGGAGGCCGCCATCGAAGCGTCGGTGCGGACCGGCCAGATCATCGGTTCGCCGGTGCACTTCGACGTCGACGCCGAACGGAGCAAGGCCGAGCGGGCCTATGACCGGGGGAGCAACCCCGACGGGGCGCTCCGCCAGTTGCTCGCCATCCTCACCCAGACCTCGCGCACCGCCGAACTCGGTCGACTGGAGATCCCGGCGATCGTCATCCACGGCAAGCTCGACCCGCTGGTGAACCCGTCGGGCGGTCAGCGGACCCACGAGGCACTTGCCGATTCGGAGTTGATCGAGCTTGCCGAGGCCGGCCACGACATCCCGCCGATCTATCGCCCCGAACTCGTCGCCAGGATCGCCGAGATGGCCCAACGGGTCGACGCTCACGCGGAGTCGCTCAGAACCGCCGACGCACCGTGACCGGACCACTCAGTGGGATCAAGATGGTCGAGTTCGCCGGGATCGGTCCCGGTCCGTTCTGCGCGATGATGCTGGCGGATCTGGGTGCGGACATCGTCCGGATCG
>DASSYG010000004.1:0-4388 GCA_035703405.1 Acidimicrobiales bacterium
GTAACGTCACGGCCATGCGCTACGGGATCAACGGTTCAGGTCGGATGCTCACTCACGGGGTCGCGGGGGTGCTCGACGACCTCACAGCCGCCGAAGCCGCCGGGTTCTCGAGCTACTGGGTGGCCCAGGTCGGCCTCATCGACGCGCTCGGTCTGCTCGGCGCACACGGCGACACCGGTTCGCCGATGGAGCTCGGCACCGCGGTGATCTCGACCTGGGAACGCCACCCTCATATGCTCGCCGCGCAGGCGCTGACCACCCAGACTCTCGTGGGCGACCGGCTCATCGTCGGCATCGGCGTCAACCACGAACCGATGGTCACCGGCTCGCTGCGTATGGCGTGGCACAAGCCGGTGCGCCACATGATCGACTACCTGGCGATCCTGAACGACCTGCTCGCCACCGGTGCTGCCGACCACGAAGGCGAGGCGTGGTCCTACACCGGAGAAGACCCCAAGCCCTCACCCGGCGTCCCCAAGGTGATGATCGCCGCACTCGGCGAACAGATGCTCAAAGTCGCCGGTCGCCGGGCGGACGGCACGATCCTGTGGTGCGTCGGGCCCAAGACGATTCGTGCTCACATCGCTCCGGTCATCACCGAGACCGCTGCCGCAGCCGACCGGCCCGCGCCGGCGATCGTCGCGTCGCTACCGGTGTGGGTCACCGACGACCCCGCCCCAGGTCGGGCTTTTCTGGCCGAGATGCTCGCCAACTACGCGACGCTGCCCAGCTACCGGGCCATGCTCGACCGCGAAGGCGTCCACGGCTTGGGTGACCTGTCGATCGTCGGCAACGAGGAGTTCGTGCGTGACGCTCTGGGTGAGATGGCCGCGAGCGGTGCCACCGACTTCACCGCGGTACCCCTCGGCGGCAACCCCGACGAAGAGGCCCGCACCATGGCCGTGCTGCGCGAGGCGATGACCGGCGGCTGAACGATCGATCCACTTGTCGTCGACGGCCCCAAGACGGAGCGAACCATGGTTCGCAACAACAAGAACGCGATCGCTCGAGCAGGACTCGCGTAGCACGCGGCGCGGGGCGTTCCAAGGGGCGCCCGACCTCGGCGACCGTGGCGTGGCGGTTCAGTGGAGGCGGATCTTCGCATCGTGACCGACGCTGCGCGCCAGACGAGCATCACGGGTGACG
Organism: Acidimicrobiales bacterium; assembly: GCA_035703405.1. Lineage (GTDB taxonomy): Bacteria > Actinomycetota > Acidimicrobiia > Acidimicrobiales > Iamiaceae > JAFDWI01. The sequence continues at coordinate 1,147 of DASSYG010000004.1, forward strand.
AGCGCACAGTCGAGTGATTCCGCGAGTGCCACGAATGCTGCGTCGTACGCGCTCAGGTTCTCTCTGAGGGCGAATGTGCGTGCCCGAAGTGCGTCGGCGCTCGGCCACCGACGAATCCTCAGATCGTCGAAGTCCGCCAGAGCATCTCGGGAGCGATCTGGGGAGAGCTTGTGCCCGAGCGTCAAGCCGCGCAGGGCGGCGACGACTTCGTAGTCCAGCAGTGTCGGCGCGTGGAGATCTTCGTCGACCAGTCGGGCGCGCAGCACGTCGGAGCCAGGCGCGTCGATCAGGGCATCGACGATCGCCGACGTGTCGACGACGATCACCGTGGGGGCCGACTCGACAATTCCACGTCGCGTGTTTCGCGATCGGCTCTGATCACGTCGACAGACGAAACCGGCGACCGTTCACTTCGTGACGCGGCCCGGGTGAGGACCTCGTCGATCGTGGGCAGCGCAGCCTCACGGTCGATCAGCTCCAGCAGATAGGAGTTGAGCGATTGCCCGCGCTGTGCTGCTCGTGCCTTGAGTGCGCGTCGAGTCGGGTCGGACACTCCTCTGATCTGCAGCAGTCCACTCATGCATTCAGACTAGCTCGAGTTGTATGCAGAACGCATGCGTATGCCATCTGGTCACGCGGTGTGGCGCACCTCGCCGGCCAAGCGGGTTTCCGACACGGCGATCTGGCTGATCGTCGTGGGGTCGACGGCGGTCGGGTCGTCCTCCAGCAGCACCAGATCGGCGAACTTGCCGACCTCGAGCGAACCGGTCTCAGCCTCGGAGCGGCATTGCCACGCGGCGTCGATCGTGACCGCCCGCAACGCCGCCTCGACACCGATGCGCTCATTCGCGTTCAGCACGTCGCCGCCTTCGGCCATGATCCGGGTGACCGCGTCCTCCACGTAGCGCAGCGGCTCGAGCGGGGTGACGTTCCAGTCGCTGTGCAACGAGATGCGCAACCCCCCGGCGAGTGCCGAGGCGCACGGGTCATAGCGGTTCGCACGCTCCGGGCCGAGCAGCCGGTCACGGAACGCCCGCCCCCACCACCGGATGTGTCCGATCAGAAACGACGGCGACAACCCCAATTCGGCCATACGGGTGATCTGGTCGTCGTGCAGGATGCTGCAGTGCTCGATCCGGTGCCGATGATCGGCCCTCGGATGCTCGCTGAGTGCCTGCGCGTACGCCTCGATCGTGACGTCGATAGCGGCGTCGCCGTTGGCGTGCACGCCGATCTGCCAGCCGTCACGGTGCGCGCGCTGCACCACGTCGGCGAGCTGTTCGGCCGAATAGTTCAGGCTTCCCCGATCGTCGGTGCCCAGATACGGCTCACGCTGGAAGCCCGACCCACCCTGATTCGAGCCGTCCGACCAGGCCTTGATGCCGTCGACCCGGAACAACTCGTCGCCGAAACCCGGGGTGAGGCCCGCGTCCATCCAGGCGTCGTACAGGTTCGACACCAACATGCCCCGGTAGCGCACGGGAGCATCGGCGTCGAGCACGTCGGTGAGCACGTCGAGATCGCGGGTGCCACGGGCGAGGCCGATCCCACAGTCGTGCAGCAGCGTCACGCCCTTGGATGCCGCGTGCCACAACAACTCACGATGCCGCGTGGCGAGATCGGCCGCGTCGAGTACCGGGGCGTGACGCATGAACATGACGAGCGCGGCCGTCTCCTCGACCCGGCCCGTGGGCTCCCCGGCGGCGTCGCGCACGAATCGTGCCGTGGGCGGATCGGGCGTGTCACGGTCGACACCCGCCGCGGCGAGCGCGGCGGAGTTCGCGTAGCCGACGTGCAGGTTGCTCTCGAGCACGAACAATGGATGGGCCGGGGCGATCCGGTCGAGCAGGTGCCGGTCGAGGATCGGGTGACCGGCGGTGATCGTCGGGTCGAACTGTTGGGCGAAGACCCAGCCGGTCGACAACGGGGCTGTCGCGGCGAGCGTGGCGAGTACCGCGTCGGTGTCGGGCGTGGTCATCGGGCTCACGTCGACCCACTCCGCCATGAGCACCATCGCCGCGTGCATGTGGGGGTCGATCAATCCGGGCAGCAACGCACGCCCGTCGAGGTCGAGTACCTCGGTGCCGGGCCCGGCGTGCGCGGTGACCTCGTCGACGGTGCCCACCGCGATGATCCGACCGTCACGTATCGCGACCGATTCGGCACGAGGCTGCTGTGGGTCCATGGTCAGCACGGGACCGCCGACGATGACCAGGTCCGCGACCCCCACCGAACGACCGGGGTCGGAGCGTCGGGTCCGGGACCCGCGACTGACCGAAGGAGGGTGGTCCTGCCCGAGCGTCGTGGCCGGGCGGGGGAGGAGCGCCACCGGCGCACATGCTTCACACATGGGCCGACCGTACCCGGATTGATCCGGGCGGGCGTTCCTCCATGGTCGATTAGGCCCGCCGTCACGGTCTGGTCGGCCGGCGGGCACAATGGAGACCATGGCAACTCAGGACTTGGACGGTATCGGCCTCTGGAGCGCGGGTCTGCGCTACGGCGACGCGGGCGCGTCAGCCGAAGCCGCCGCCGAGCTCGACGAACTCGGCTACCGGGCGATCTGGTTGCCCGACGTGGGCGGCGATCTGTTCGAGGTGTGCGAATCGCTCCTCGCCGCGACCCGCGACATGGTGATCGCCACCGGCATCCTGAACCTCTGGTTTCACGAGGCCGCGGAAACCGCTGAGCGCTACCACGCGTTCACCGACGCATATGGGCCGCGGTTTCTCGTCGGGATCGGGGTCAGCCACCAGGTGCTCGTCGAGGGTTCCAAGGCCGGCACCTATGACCGTCCCTACAGCCGGATGGTCGAGTACCTCGACGCACTCGACGCGCAGCCCCGACCGCTTCCGGCCGAGTCGCGGGTCCTGGCGGCGCTCGGGCCGCGCATGATCCGGCTGGCCGGCGAGCGGGCGGCAGGCACCCACCCGTACCTGGGCACGCCCGATCTGACCCGCCGCACCCGTGAAGCGTTGGGGAGCGGTCCGCTGATCGCACCCGAGCAGGCGGTCGTGCTCGAGACCGATGCCGAGCGTGCGCGGGGCATCGCTCGCGCGCATCTCGCCGGCTATCTCGGGTTGCCCAACTACGCCCGCAGCATCGTGCGCGCCGGGTTCGACGAGGCCGATCTGGCCGACGGTGGCAGCGACCGACTCGTCGACCGGCTGGTCGCCTGGGGTGACGAGGCGGCGATCGGCGCACGCGTCACCGAGCATCGTGACGCCGGTGCGAACCATGTG
>DASSYG010000009.1:0-10718 GCA_035703405.1 Acidimicrobiales bacterium
GAGCGTTCAAGGTCCTCGGAGGGTTCGCGAGCCTGGCGCGACGACTGGCGAGGGCCGACATTCGCCTGCAGGCACTCCCCCAGCCGTTCAGGTTGTGGACCGACGGCCTCGAGAACCCGGTGCTCGAGGAGATCGGCGCAGGCACCGAGGCATTGCACCTGGCGGGCAAGGCGCGCACCGAGTTGCTGAGCGACCCGGCCTGGCGGGAACGCTTCACGAGTCAGTGGACCAACAAGTGGAAAGGCCGCGCCTATCACCGTGACCTCGCCGAGGCCAGGATCGTGGAGTCTCCGGACGCGTCGCTCGCCGGCCGCACCTTCGCGGAGGTGGCCGACGCCCGAGGGGCCGACCGGGTGACGACCTTCCTCGACCTGCAGGCCGAATTCGGCAACGACCTGCGTTGGACCACGACCGTGGGCAACGCGAACCCCGAGTCGGTCGCCTGGATCGTGGGGCATCCCCAGGCGATCATCGGCTTCTCCGACGCCGGCGCGCACCTACGGAACATGGCCTTCTACAGCTTCCCGCTGCACCTGCTCCGCCTGGTGAAGGAACGCCGCGACCACGGTCAGCCGGTGTTGTCACTCGGCCGTGCGGTCCATCGGGTGACCGGAGAGATCGCCGACTACCTGGGTATCGACGCCGGTCGCCTGGCCGTCGGCGCGCGTGCGGACATCACCATCGTCGACCCCGAGGCGCTCGACGAGCGGGTCGACGAGGTCGTCGAGGCGCCGATGCCGGGCATGCCCGATCTGGCGCGCCTGGTGAACCGGACCGACGGCGCGGTACGCGCGGTACTGATCAACGGACGGGTCGCGTGGGACACCGACGGCCGCGCCGAGACCTTCGGACGCACCCCGGGTTTCGGCACGGTATTGCGCTCGACCCGCCACACCGTCGACGGTCCCGTCTCGGTCCCGGCATAGCCCGTTCCCTGCATAGTCCGTTCGAAGTCCAACTGTTCGCGGCATCTCGTTCGGGAAGTCGATCGACGCCATTCGGCCCGCGCTGGCTGAATGCAGCGCGCTGAGCGACCAGATGGGTCGCAGATTCCCCGAAGTTCGCAGTTTCGGTGCGCTGCTAGGGTCACCCGTCGAGGCGGGAGTCGACGACAGGGCGGATGACGGGGACGATGGTGCAGACGAAGAAGGCCGCTTGGTCGCTCGTAGTCACCTTGGCGCTGATGGCGAGTGCCATGGCTCTGCCGTCGGGGCATCATTCGGCGCAGGCCGAGACCGCTGAACGATCTGGGGCGAGCGGCACCATCCCCGAATCCATCATCGACCGCTATCTCACCACGCAACCCCCACTTGGTGACGTGACCGTGGTGACGGTCACCGGTGAATCGACCCCCCGGAAGCTGCTCGCGGCGACCCTGCAGGGCATGGTCAATCGGACCTCGGCCCGCATCTACCTGGTCGGCGCCCGCAACGTCACCCAGGACCAACACTGGATCGACGACTATGTCGCCCGCGGTCTGATCCATGTCGTCGCGCACGCCACCCTCGATGAGGCACTCGCGACCTTCGCCGGAGAACTCGACGGCTACGTGGTGGCCGACTACTCCGAGCCCTGGACGATCAACACCGCGACCACCGTCGCCGCGGCACACCGCGGGGTCGTGGCGACGTGGAGCCAGGTGGCGCAGCTCCAGGCCCTGGGACTCACCGAGATCGCGGACCACCGCGGCCGCTGGACCGACGCGACCACCGCGTATGTCGAGACCGCCGCCGCCGAGCGGTCGAACCTGGCCTATCAGGGGCTCGCCATCCAACAGACCGACGCGAACAACCCTCGCGACTTCTTCGTCCAGCAGGGCATCATGACGGTCTTCACGCGTCCCTCGCACGCCGATTATGACCAGGTGATGGACCTGCTCGACCCCTACCCGGTCGACCATCCGGTGTATGGCTACGTCTCCGACGACGGCACCGAAGAGGTCCTGGCGATCATTCGACTCTCCCAGTCCGGCCGCTTTCTCGTGCCGACCGACACGACCGACAACCTCTCGTTCCACATCGCCGTGGCCGCCGACCGGTCACGTACGGTCCTACGCCCGATGGACGGCCCCGTCGCTTCGTGCGACGCGACCCAGGTGAACGTCGTGGTGGCCACCTCCGATGGCGACAACATGGTCATTCCCGAGGCGTACCTTCCGTCGGATGCCCAGTGGGGCAGCGCCAACCGCGGCACGCTGCCCATCGGCTGGGGGATCACCCCGGCGACCGCGGTGCTGATGCCCGCCGTCTGGGACTGGTACGCGCAGCACGCCACCGGCGCGGATGAGGTCGTGGGGCTGGTGGGTCTGGGCTACTCGGCGCCCAGCCTCATGCCTGATCCGTCGGCTTTCCTCACCGATTCGAACGTGCTCGCCGAGCAGCTCGGCGTCGACACGGTGTGGTCGCTGGATCTGCTACTCAGCGATCCCACCGCACCAGGGTGGGATGCCATCGCCGCCGCAAATGTGGCAACCGGCTGGCACCCCGAGGGCATGCTCCTGAACTACCAGCGCTTCGGCAGCGTCACGTCGTTCACCGCTGCGGGTATGCCGGTGTTCGCGGCCCAATCGACCGATTACGACGTGGGCGCCCCGGCGATCGCCGCACACATCGACACGCTCCTGGCCACGCCTGCCGAGGAACGGTCACTGGTCAACTTCTTTCCGGCAACCGTCTGGAATGCCACCTACGACCAACTGCTCGCCGCGCTCGCGCCCTATGCGGATCAGGGCGTGCGATTCCTGACCCCCCGTGAAGCGTTCGCCTGCATCTCGGCCGCCGACCCGGGCGCGACCTCCACGTCGCCGCCATCGACCGATGCCCCGACCTCGACCACATCGACGACGGTGGCGTCGGTCCCTCCGACAACGAGTCTCGAGACCGACCCGTCGAGTCCACCGACGTCGTCCGGATCGGTGACCCGCCCTCCGTCGACGTCTGCCCCGTCGACGGCCGCCCCGACGACAGTCGGTTCATCGCCCAGCACCCCCCCGACGTCGGCTGTCGCGACTCCGTCCTCCGCACTCCCAGGGACTACGGCCGTGCCGTCGAGACCGGGCAACCCGAGCGAAACCGGCGCTCGACCGGCCGACCCGGTCGTGGCGAAACCCGCGTTCACCGGCTGATCTTCCGGCGCGGTCAGATCGCTCGGTCGGCGTCCCAGTAGGGGGCGCGGAGGGTCTTCTTGGCGAGCTTGCCGACTTCGTTGCGCGGGAGGGCATCGGTGAACTCCCAACGACGCGGACACTTGTAACCGGCCAGGTGCTCCCGCGTGTAGCTCGCCAACTCGGCGGCGAAGTCGTCGGCGGGCGTCCGACCAGCGATGGGTTCGACCACCGCTAGGACCTGTTCACCCATCTCGTCGTCGGGGATCCCGAACACGGCCACGTCCGCGACATCGGGGTGGCCGGCCAGCACCCCTTCGATCTCGGCCGGGTAGATGTTGACCCCGCCGGAGATGATCATGTCGATCTTGCGGTCCGACAGGTACAGAAAGCCGTCGTCGTCGAGATAGCCGACGTCGCCAAGCGTGACGACCCCCGGTTCGCGATGCGCCGCGGCGGTCTTGTCGGGCGCGTTGTGGTACTCGAAGTCCATCCCCAACAGATTCTTGAACCACAGCTCACCGGCCTCGCCGGGGCCGAGCCGGTTGCCCTCGGCGTCGGTGGCGAACACCTCCATGGTTGACAGGACCCGTCCGACACTGCCCGGGTGCTCGAGCCACTCGGCGGCGGAGATCGCCGCGATGAACCCACCCTCGGTGCCGCCGTAGTACTCGGTCACGATCGGCCCCCACCAGTCGATCATCGCCCGTTTCACCTCGGGCGGACACGGCGCCGCACCGTGGTGGACCGCCACCAGACTCGAGCCGTCGAAGGCGGTTCGCACGTCATCGTCCAGCCGGAGCATGCGTACGAATTGCGCCGGCACCAGGTGCACCCCGGTCACCCCGTGCGTGTCGATCGCGTCGAGCACCGCGGCGGCGTCGAAGCGGTGTTGGAGCACCAAGGTGCCACCGAGCACCAACGGCACCATGCCGTAGATCCATTGCGCCGAGTGATACGCGGGGCCGCACACGAGTTGGGTGGCACCCGCATCTGGCACCTCCATCATCTCGGCCAGGCTCGCGGCGATGAGCGACCACATCTCGACCGGATCGCCGGTCGTGGCGAGTGCGCCGCGGACCCCTTTGGGGAACCCGGTCGTGCCCGAGGTGTAGAACATCGGGCCGCCCTTGACCTGATCGGGCGGCTCCGCCGGCGACGCCGCGGCGAGCACCTCTTCGTAGCGTTCGAAGCCGGCGGCCGCGCCGTCGCCGACCGCGATGCGCACGTCGATGGTCTCTCCCGCGGCCGTGGCACCCACCTCGACCCAGTCCGCTCCCACGATCAGCGCGTCTGCGCCGGCGTCGCCGATCACGTAGGCCAGCTCGTCGGCGACCCAGTGCCAGTTGACCGGCACGACCGTCCAGCCACCGTGCATCGCCGCGAGGGTGACCTCATAGGTGGCACGCTCGTTGCCGGCCATGACCACGATGGTGTCGCCGAGTGTCAGTCCGCGTGCTCGCAACGCATCGATGAGCCGGTTCACCCGCTCGTCGAGGTCGGCCCACGCGACGGTGCCACCGACATCGATGATCGCCGGCGCGTCGGGGTGTTCGGTTGCGTGCATGCTGAGCAGCGTGGCCATGGTGATGCGGTCCTGGTCGAGGAAGTTCGACGAAATCGCTCAGTCGCCGTCGGGAAACCACGAGCCGTGGAATCCACTGGGCACCCGCCGGGGAAGGTGCACCCGGGCGACCGTTTCGAGACTGGCGGCGTCGAGCACCACGAAGCTCGAGGTGTCGGAGTCCAGATCGTGGACGAAGTTCATCAACCAGCCTGCGTCCTCGCCGGTGCGGGTCGGGTCCGCGACGAACGCCGCCTCACCCGATACCACGCGCGGGCCGTAGGTGACGACGCTGTCGGTGCCCTCCTTCAGATCGTGCTTGACGACGCCGTCGAACAGCACCTCGCCATCGCCCCAGGTGGCGGCGTGTGCCACGTAGCCGTAACGGGTCGCCAGGCCGGCGTAGTCGTCGTTGACCCGGGGAAAGTCACCGGGCCGATCGTCGAGTTGCTCCTCGGTGACGGTGCCCGCGATCGGGTCGATCCGCCAACGGTGCAAGGTGGGGTGGACGTCCTCGACCGCGGCGTCGGGACCGAAACCGATGTTGAGCCGGGGTGAGCGGCACCCGGTGACCACGACCGCGTCACCGTCGTCGTGGGCGTTGAGGAAGTGGAAGACGTAGAACGGGTCGACCTCGAGCCAGTGCATCTCCGCGGTTTCCGCGCGCCGGTCGAGCACCCCGATGCGCGCCCCGTTCGATGGATCCCAGCGGATGCCCTCGCCGCCGGCGAGCATGGCGGTGAGGTCGAACACGGCGGGAAGGTCGAAGAACACGACGCGCCGCTCGGACACCGCGAAGTCGTGCATCATGACCGGCGCGGGCAACTCGATGTCGTCGCTGCGCACCAGGTTGCCAGCGGCGTCTGCGACGTGCAGACGCAGATACGGGGGCAACGGGCTGTATCCGAAGAACACCATCTCGCCGGTGACCGGGTCGATCTTGGGGTGCGCGGTCATCGGGCCGTGCAGTGCACCGCCGAAGTCGTATTCACCCACGGTCGCGAGTTCGTCGGTCATCTCTGTCGGACGGGCGGCTTCCATCAAGGCAAGCAGCCGGCCACCACTGCGGATGAGGTGGGTGTTTGCCGTGTTCTTCATGAAACCGGCTTCTTCTGCCACGTCGGGGTCGGGTGTGCGGAACTCGCTCAGTCCTCCGAACACCGCCCGTCCTCTCTTGCGTTCGGCGAGGAGGCCCTTGGACTCGACCCAGCGGTTGCGGTAGCGGGCGCGGCCCTCTCTGATTTCGAGACCGTGGATCATCCCGTCGCCGTCGAAGATGTGATAGCTGCCGATCGGCGCGAACTGCGGGTTCGGCCCGTTGCGCAGATACCAGCCCTGCAGAGCGTCGGGCAACGTGCCCTCGACGCCCAGATCGGTGACGTTCAGTTCGTCGTCGACTGGGGCGAACACCCCGGTGAGGAAGGGACTCATCTCGGTATCGGTCGGCGGCGTCATGGCCGCACGCTACACCGATTCGACCGCCGGGTGAACGGTGTTCACCTGCCCGGCCAGCACGGTTCCGATCACCGAGGAGATCAGCGCGTCGGCGGCGGCCTCGTCGAAGCCGAATCCGAGCAGCAACACCTCGGCCACGCCGTGCACCGCAGCCCACATCGTCATGGCCGCGGCGACCGGGTCGGCCTCGGCGAGCAGGCCGTCGTCGATCGCCCGCGTCGTGGTCACCAGCGCGACTTCGAACGCCCGTGTGGCCGGCGCGAACGACGCGACGTCGGGCACGGCGACACCGGTCGAGGCGGGCGGATACCGGAACAGCAGACGGAACAATGGTGGCGAGGCGAGGGCGTGGTCGACATACGCGCGTGACAATGCCCGGATACCGGCGATCGGATCGGAGGTGTCCACCGCCTCGAAACGGGTGACCAACTCGTCGAAGTACTGGGTCGCCACCGCGGCGACCAGGTCGTCCTTGCCGTCCACGTAGGCGTACAGCGCAGGGGCGGTCACGCCGAGGTCGCGGGCGACCGCCCGCAACGACAGACCCTCGCTGCCCCGGGCTTCGATCGCGGTACGGGCACACGCGACGACCCGGGCGCGGGTGAGCGGTTCGTCGGACGGCACGCTGCCATTCTTGCCACATCGGTGGCAGCGCGGGGTGCCGTGCGGTAAACAGTGTTCACCCGAGGAGGCCACATGCCCATTCCCCGCACCCTGTTCTCGATGGACCCGCCCGCCGACCACGACCTGTCGGTCACCCAAGGGGTCTGGCCTGCCGATCTCGACGGCGAACTGCTGTTGAGCGCGCCGCATCCGACCACCCTCGATGGCCCGCACCCATTCTTCGGCGACGGCACCACCTACCGGCTCTCGCTGCACCCTGGACGCCACGGCGCACCGAGCGACGGCTTCGCATGGCGCCAACGGCGCATCGATTCGCCGTCATCGCGGCTCCGGGTGAAACGCCCCGACGTGTTCACGCCCACCGTCGTTGGTGTGCAATCTCCCTTCGGCCACACCAACGCGGCGAACACCGCGCCCCTGCCCTGGAAGGGTCGGCTGTTCGCGACGTGGGACGCCGGTCGCCCCGTCGAGCTCGACCCGGTCACCCTGGGGTATCTGGGTGACGTCGGGCGCCGGGACGAATGGATCGACTTCGAGGTGTCGCCCCAGCCATTGCTGCCGATGGTCATGACCACCGCCCACCCGGTGATCGACACCGAACGGGACCTGTTCTGGACGGTGAACACCCACTGGGGGTCTCTGCACGTGGTGTGTTGGGATGGCGAAGGGCCGCTGCGTTCGTGGCCGATCACTTCGGCGCTCATCCCCCAGTCGGTCCACACGATCGCCCACACCCGCGACTGGATCATCGTGGGCGACTGTGCGTTCAAGGTCGAACCCCAGGTGCTCGCGGGAGGTGATCGCACCGAAGGAAACAATCGGGTGTCGCCGTTGTATCTGATCCGCAAGGAGACCCTGCTGGCCACGCCGCCCGGCGACGAGGTGGCGTGCACGACGGTTCAGATCGAGCCGGAGATCAACCATTACTACGCGACCTGGGACGACTCGGGTGGGGTGCAGGTGCTCTTCGAACACGTCGAGAACACCGACATCGCCATGACCCAACAGCCCGGCGACCTCGACGCGCTGGGCCGGCCGTGTGACCCGGCGCTGCGTGGCCTCTACGGATTGCCGATGAGCCCGGACCGCACCTCGGTGGTCACCTTCGACCCCGAATCCGGCGCGGTGCTCCACCGGGCCGAACAGCGTGAACCCGAGTTGTTGTGGACCCGCCAGCTCAACGCCATGGACTGGTCCGACGAGGGCCGCACGCATCCGACCGTGCACCACACCGTGCACCAGGGGTGGCGCCCCGAGGGGATCACCCAGAAGATGCTCGCCCTCTACCGCGACCGCGTCGATGAGTCGTTGTTCCCCGGCGAGGAGACCGCGCCCCTCGTCGTCACCTCGGCGATGCCCGATCTGGAGATCACCCACGTGCACGAGTTGGGACTGGATGATTTTCCGTCGTCGCCGATCTACGCGCCCCGTACGGGAGAGTCGGATCCGGGTGGCCACGACGGGTACGTGGTCGTTCCGATCATGAACGACGCCGGGTTCCGGGTGGAGGTGTTCGACGCCGCGGACGTGTCGACCGGGCCGCTGGCGACGTTGAGCAAACCGGGATTCACGGTGCCGTTCCTGTTGCACTCCGCGTTCACGTCGTCGGCGAAACCGGCCCCGGACGTCGAGCGGGTGCGCTTCGCCGACGAGTTGGACCGGATCGGTGAACTCGACGACGAACTGGCCAAGGTCGCCCTCGAGGTCGCCCACGAACTCGACGAAGGCATATCCATGGACGCCTGACCGGGGGAAGCCACCGCAACGATCCGGGGCCCGCCCCGGTCTCGCTGCGAGTCCAGCGGTTCGTCAGTGCAACGCCACGATCAACGTGGCGAGCACACCCAAGACCACCAGCATCGTCGACATGAGCCAGAAGAACTGCTGGCGCATCTCGGCACGGAGATCCTTGCCGAGCACACTCATCTCACCACGCAACTCCTCACGCAAGACACCCATGTCGGTGCGCAGTTCCTCACGCAAGACACCCATGTCGGTGCGCAGTTCCTCGCGCAACTCCCCCATCTCGGTGCGCAGCTCCATGCGAGTGAGTGCCAACTCGCTTCGAAGGAATTCTTTGGACACCGGTTCTTCGACATCTCGTGCCGGAAAATGCGACAACATCTCGCTCGTCACCTCCTCTCCGAGTTCGGTGGTCGAGAAATACGTGAACATCCGATTTCGTGACTGCTCGCTCAACGCCATGGGGCATCTCCCATCATGCTAGGACTTCGATCGACTGCATGGGAGGGGCAACCCTCGAATCCGGTAGTCACGGTCCGGATCACCGAGGACCATCATCGCGTCGGAGTGTGACATCGAGCCGACGATGGTCGAACACGTGCGCGGGCTGACCCGCGGCGGCGACGTTCGAAGGGCTCGCGAGTCAGATAGGCGGTGCGATGGACCGTGGATAGAGCACATTGTCGAGGCGATGGCCAACGGCCGCTACGGTTCGATGGCCTGAGCACCACGACGCACCGAATCGACTCGCTGGACGGGCTCCGCGGCGTGGCCGCGTTCATCGTGGTTCTGCACCACTCGCTGATGCCGACTCCGAGCTTCGCCGGCATCGTGGCCGGCGACTCGCCCTCCGGCGCGACGCAGTGGATTCTCACCTACACGCCGCTGAGGATCCTCTGGGCAGGTCCTGAAGCAGTCTGGGTCTTCTTCGTGCTGAGCGGATTCGTCCTGGTCCGCCCCTACGTTTCGGGACGACACCTCGACACCCGACGGTACTACCTGCGTCGGTTCGTGCGCCTCTATCTACCGGTGTTCGCCTCGTACGTGTTCGCCATGGCATTGCGGGTCGTCCCACGCGAACCAGACCCCTCCCACACCTGGTGGATCGCCGGCCACGTACCCGCCGCAGGCATCAAGGACTCGGTGCGCACGCTGACCCTGCTGGTCGGCAACAACATCACGCTCGATCTCGTGTGGTGGTCGCTGCAGTGGGAGGTGTGGTTCTCGATCCTGTTGCCGCTCGTGGTCATCCTCGTACGCCGCGCCCGTCGCCACGGAGTGCTGCTGGTGCTCTTCTTCGTGGCCGCTTCGGCCGCAGGTCGGATCGTTGCCGACGATCCGACCTGGTATTCGGTGCGTCTGATGAAGGCACCGTTCTATCTGTCGATGTTCGGGGTCGGGGCAGCACTCACCCTGCTCGAAGATCCGATCAGGCGCCGCCTCGCACACTTCGGCGCGGTCGGCGCCGCGGTGTTCGTGTCCGGTTCGATCACCTTGTTGACCATGCCCGCCGTGGTCGAAGCGCTCACTCGGTCGGACGGACCCGGCCACACCGCAGGCCTCTTCGCCTCCGGCGCGATCGGAGTGACCGGCGCCGCGGGATGCCTGATCGCCGCGCTGGCCATCCCCGCCGTTGTAGGAATGCTCACCTCAAAGCCGATCCACTGGCTCGGGGTGCGCTCGTTCAGCCTTTACCTCATCCACGATCCGATCATCGCGACGATCGTTTTCGCTTTCGGTTTGTCGGCTGCGACCTGGTGGTCGTTCCCGCTGGGCATCCTCGTGTCGGTCGTTGTCGCGGCGGTGTTCTACAAGGTCGTCGAATCCCCGACCCTCGGCCTGCTCCGGCGGATTCCGCGCGACCGATCGGCACCGACCTTGCGCACCACCTGAGTTGGCTCGGCGATCGAGCCGCTGGTCACGTTCGACTGGTTCGTGACCGCACGGGTCCGACGAGCAACGCTGCAGACGGTGCGTGAGGTTTGGGCAGCCACGCCTGCAACTCGACGGCGCAGCGGTAGCGAGTCAAGATCGATGGTCGCCGAGGTAGCCGGCTTCGAGCTCGGCGCGCCGAGAGGTCAACTCGGCCGCGGACCCTTGGTCGATGACACGGCCGCGTTGCAGCACGACGCCGCGATCGGCGATCTCGAGCACCAGCGCCACGTGCTGTTCGACCACGAGCATCGCCGTGCCGGTGGAGTCCGCGATCTGACGCAGCACCGGCAACAG
>DASSYG010000190.1:0-6311 GCA_035703405.1 Acidimicrobiales bacterium
CGATCGGATAGCCGCGGTAGTGCAGCGTGCCATTTTCACCGTCGATCTTGGTGATCGCCGACTCGGTGCATGCCGTCTGGGCATAGCCTGGGTCGTAGAACCAGATGTTCCCGAGGAGCTTGTTCCATTCCCGGGCGTCGACGCCGCCGTTGACGATCGGGATCTCGAGAGCCTCCCCGGTCCGGTTGTCGGTGATCGTTACACTCTCGGCCACGTCTGGGACTCCCTGGAAGTTGGGTGATGTTCTCGTGCGACGGCGTCGGCGGGGTCGATCCCCGGACACGCCGCGGCGCCCACTGCAAGCGAGCCTAGTGCCGTGCGGGAGCGCTTCGTCCATCTGTGGCAACGGTAGAAGTGTCGTGATCGCGCCGTCATTTTCCATGGTGAGTGCTTCGCTCGACCGGACCGGCGACGGGTGTGATCTCGACGTAGGAGGCCGCATGCTCGCGGCAGATCTCCAGCACACTCGCACGGACGGCCCGTGCCGCATTGGAGAGGAGAGCACGACGTTCCGTTGCGAGTCCGACCCCGCGGGGAGCGAGACCGGTGATACCGATGCGCTTCCACCCCGACCCCGATCGACGCGACGCCGCGCTCGCCGGGACGATCGCCGCCCCGAATCCCTCGAACGCCAGGGTTGCCAACAGTCGGACCCCGTCGACTTCTGCGGCCGACTCCAAGCGCACCCCGAAGCGGGCGATGGCGAGATCGAGTTCGTCACGGAACGACGTCCCGGGCGGTGGAAGCAGGAGCGGGTGACGGGACAATTCGGTCAGCCCGACCTCGTCGAGATGACTCAGAGGGTGGTCGAGCGGCGCGATCAGCACGTGGTGCTCCTCGAAGAGCGGCTCTGCCGAGACATCTTGGGAATGCACGGGCAGGTTGATCACCGCGACGTCGAGTCGACGCGTCAGCAACTGGGGGATGAGCGACGTCGTGGTGGCGTCGATGATCGTGAGTTGGATCCCCGGATGCTGCTGGGCGATCGCCGGCAACAACAGCGGGATCAGCCAGCGAGCCGTGGTGCCGATCATGCCGAGCCGGACCGGACCGGTGATCGACTGCTCGCTCGAAGCAAGGTCGCTGCCGAGCGCATCGAGTTCCGCCTCGATGCGCCGGGCCCGGGCGGCCACGAGTTCACCCGCCTCGGTGAACGAGCCGTCGGACCGATCCACGAGGATCACGCCGAGTTCGTCCTCCAACTTGGCGACGTGGGCGGACACGTTCGACTGGACGGTGTGCAGACTGCGGGCGGCCGCCGAGAAGCTTCGGTGGTCGCCGACGGCAGTGAGCGCGGCGAGTTGGCGGAGATCCATCACCCGAGACGATAGCAAGTATCGCTTAGAACTGTTGGACAGATTGCTAGCTGGGCGCGAGCATGTCTCCATACCGCCGGAGTCGAGACGGCCCCCCTCTGTCTCCTCCGGTCTGTACCTCGAGCGGTCCCCCTCCGCTCGAAGGTCCCAAGAGGGACCGGCCTCCCCCGGCCGGTCCCTCGATTGTTCTCCGGACTCCTCGGCTACTCTCGGGTCCATGGCCAACGGCGCAGCGTTCTTCGACCTGGACCGAACCTTGCTGAGTGGTGCCTCCGGCCCGGTGATATCGGAAGCGCTGCGCCAGATGGGCGTCCTGGGAAACCGCTCGATCCCGGGAGAGAACCTCGTCTACCGGGTCTTCGATGCGGTGGGCGAAACCCTGCCGGCCATGGCGCTGACCCGCTCCGCCGCCCGTTTCGCCGCCGGGTGGAGTCGGGATGCGGTGCGCGAGGCCGGCGAGGTCGTCGCCGAACGCCTCACCGGACGAGTGCAGCCTTTTGGCCACCTGCTCATGGACGAACACCGTGCCGCCGGCCGTCCGGTGGTGATGGCCACCACCTCACCGTTCGACCTGGTCGAACCGCTCGCCAAAGCGCTCGGCATGGATGACGTGATCGCCACACGCTACGGCGTGCACGAGGGCGCGTACGACGGCACGATCGCCGGAGAGTTCGTCTGGGGTCCGGGGAAGTTGGCGGCGGTACGCGCCTGGGCCGAACGACACGGCATCGACCTCGCGGCGAGTTACGCCTACAGCGACAGCATCTTCGACGCGCCACTGCTGGGCGCCGTCGGGAATCCGATGGCGATCAACCCCGACCCACGGTTGCGGGTGATGGCATTGGTCCGCCGTTGGCCCCAGCGTTACCTCGACGTGCCCTCGGGGGTGCCCAAGGTGGCAGGTTGGGAACCGCAGCGGTTCCTGCAGGGGATTCTGCGGCCCGAATTCCTCCGTTTCGTCCGTTGGGATCTCGACGGACTCGAATCGCTCCCGCGCACCGGCGGAGCGATCATCGTCGCGAACCACCGCTCCTATTTCGACCCCATCGCACTGGGCTACCTCGCCGGTCGGGTCGACCGTGCGGTGCGGTTTCTGGCCAAGAAGGAGGTCCTCGACGCGCCGGTCGTCGGCCAGTTCGCGCGCGCGATGGGCACGATCCGGGTCGACCGCGGAACCGGGTCCAACGCGCCCCTGGAGTTGGCAGCCGAAGCCCTCGAGGCCGGAGAACTGGTGGTGATCCTGCCCCAGGGAACCATTCCGCGCGGAGCGGAGTTCTTCGAACCCGACCTGCACGGTCGTCCCGGCGCGGCACGGCTCGCGGCCATGACGAAGCTGCCGGTCGTCCCGGTAGGGATCTGGGGTACCGAGAAGGTCTGGCCCCGCGCCGCCCGGGTGCCGGACCTTACCAACATCACCGATCCGCCGACCGTGCGAGTCCGGGTCGGGGACCCGGTCGATCTCAAGTACCGCAGTGAACGGGCCGACACCGAACGCATCATGCGGGCGATCGAAGGACTCCTGCCGGCGGCTTCGCGGAAGCGTGAGACCCCGACCGCCGCAGAGATCGCCGAGGCGACACCCTCCGGTCGTTCCTGACCACGCGGGTCCCAGGCCTCAACTCCACACTTCGACCGACGCCCACCAGATCCAACCTATGACCACCGCGACGCTGATCACCGGGATCAGCACCGACCAGCGCTTCGACAGCGGTCGCGCGACGCCGGCGACGCCGAAGAGCGTCAGTGGGACGAGGGGAAGAAAGTAACGGCCTTGCACCCATACGATTTCGTGGGCTCCCGGCGGGTTCGCCGCGATGGCGAGACCGTATTCGATCAGAAAAATGCTCGTGACGGCCACGCCAAGTGCCACCAGTCCTGCGACGATCCGGTCTCGTCGGGGCAGGACCGGGCCGTCGACCGTTGTGACGTCGACACTTGCCGGACTGGACGCTCCGAAGCGAGCGAGCAGCCGCGCCATGCGCCGCGGCAGGGGATCGACGAGTCGGACCACGACCAACCACAGGCAGCCCAACCAGGCCGGCAACGGAAAGTTGTGCGCGAAGCGGCGCACGGGAGTGAACATGCCGCCGATCAGTGCCGGCCGCTCATGAGGATTCGACCATCCTCGAAAGATCGCTTGCAGAAAACCGAAAGGGTGATAGCGGATCCACGCCGTTGCGAGTTTGCTGTCGGATCGATTGACGCCTTCGATTTCGAGTTGGGCCACCACTCCGAGGTTCCATGCGCCGGCGGCGATCCCGGCGACGGCAACCGTGCCAGCGGAGATCGCGAGCCTTCTGCGGATCGCGCCGAAGGCGGCGGTCGGAATGGCGAACACGAGGAGCACGAAGGGTACGTAGGCGGACTTCGACAGAGCGATGGCGACACCGAACAACCCAAGGGCCCACCAGGCCCCTGGACCGACCAACCGGCCCGTCCGTGCCCGGTCGATGGCCGCCAGAGCGAGCGCGGTCGCACAACACGCGAACGCCAGTGTGAGCGGATCGGCCGACACGTTGGCCGCTCCCTGGATCACGACCGGCAGGAGCCCGATGGTGAACAGCAACGGCTTGCCCCACGGGGTCCGGCGGATCGCGAACGCCATCAGCGCGACGAACGCGGCGAGCTGAACGAGTCGGGCTCCGTAGATGCTGCCGGCGGCGCCTCCGACACCTCGTCCCACACGAAACCCGACCAGGGCGGGAAGATAGGGCACCGGTGAGTACACATCGGCAGTGTGTGCCATCCCGGTGATGCTCCAACCCGGCGTCTCACACTCCGGATTCCTGAACTGCTCGCGCCAGGGAATGGTCTCCTGCGCGTAGCTGGCTGCACGGTAACGGTAGAGGTACGCCGTGATGCAGGCGTCGGCACCGCCACCGGGCACCTGCGTCCAGGTCTTCGGAGGGATGATCTCTCCCGTCTCGATCATCGCGACCCTCGAAACATGGGCAGATTCGTCGGTGCCGCCCAGGCTCGGAGTGACGAATACCAACACCACACCGAACACGGTGGCCAAGACGACGAACCAACGCGCCCACGGAAAGCTCGGCGACGGGTGACGATCCATGGCGACGGTTCCTAGCACGGGACCGGCGGTGACCAAGTCATAGTGACCGCCGAGGTGCCTGACCGGTCAGGTAGCTGCCCGCTCGTAGACCCAGATGTTGCCGTGGAGACTCGGGTCGGTCAGCTCGAAGTAGCGCAACATCTCGTTGACCGGCGCATTCGGATCGGCGAGGAGACCGGTGGAACCTCCGTGATCGGCCCGATAGCTGTGGTCCAGGCCGATGAGCGTTCGGAAGCGATCCGACCGCATGAGTCCGGACAGGTCCCCGTCGGGCGGCCTGAGCATCGCCTCGACGGTCCGGCGCCCCTCGGCACTGCCTGCGACGACGATCCGTTCTGCCTCAGCGGTGAGGGCGATCTGGTCGCGCCCGTCGAGCCAACGCTCGAAGACCTTCTCGGTGCGCGCGAGCTCGGCGTGGTCGGCCTCGCTCAGCAGGGGGACCTGAGCAATGAGTCGACCCCGGTTCACCCCCGGGTGATCCGGCGCCTGGAGGTACACGCTGACATCGGCCTCGCGTGCGCAGTCGTGCTGGCTTCCGTATTGCTGGGCCGTGTGGTGGTCGACGCAGAAGTGCACACCGGCGGTGTCGAGGCCCAACAAGAGCGTCGAAAGGTACCGCTGGGAGGTGAAGTCGGGGCCGGAGGTGACCCGGACGGTACCCCGGTCGGTGAGTTGTGGCACGACGTCGGCGACGACCGCACGCGCGAAGCGACGGTTGTCCATGTCGGTCGCCGAACCGAAGTTCGCATAGCTCAGGCCGAGAACACCGAAGGCGATCGCGGCGATGCCGGCCAGTTGCGCCGCCCGGACCTGGACGTGCGGGGCAACCGTGCGATAGGCGCTGAACGCGATCGCGAACCACACGAACGCGGCCAGTCCCCAGAGCGAGCGCAGGTACTGCATCGGAAAACCCCACATGCGCGGCGCCTGGGTGACGGTCTCGATGCTGATCGCGATCGCGACGACTGCCACGGCAAGCGCGCCGAGACTCAGACGGTCCCGGCGACGCCACGCCGCGAACCCGAGCCCGGCGATCAGTCCGACGACGACGACCCCGGCGAGCACATCCCACACCGTGAGGGTCCGAAGACTGCCGGGAAAGTCGCTCTCGTCGAACCGTCCACGGAACCAGAACGTCGGTTGTGCGATCAGCCGCACGGTGGCGTTGTAGCCCGCCACGTAGGACCCGACCGGATCACGATGCTGCCCAGAAGCGGAGATCAGCAGGTTCAGGTTGCCTGGACTGGTGGTGAACTGCTGGATCAGGGTCGGCAACCACATGATGAAGGTGATCGCGCCGGTCTGAAGCAATCGTCTCCGAAGTCTTCGCCACTGGGACGGCGCTTTCGTGTCGGGTTCGGGGCCGCCAGGGTCGGCGCGTGTCCGACGGATCCACAGCGCCACTCCGACGACTGCGCACAAGCCGATCACCGGGATCTGGAGTGCCATGACGAGGTGGTTCAAGAAGAGGTAGTTGGCGACGATGGCCAGGGCTGGAAGGGCATCGATCTCGCCCGAGGTGACGAGCCACGCCAGCAACAGGAAGCATAGGAACGGAATCGTCACCATTTCCATCGGCCGAGGATCGATCAGATTCTCACTCCCCAGCGACCAGAGAAACACATTGAGCAGGAGGAATCCGAGCAGCGCCGCGTTCACACCGAGCCGACGGTAGATCACCCAACCGGTCATGAGCACGAAGAAGGCGTTGATCACCGCCATGCCCAGAAGGGGGCCCCACGTGTTGCCGAAAAGGTGGACCGGAACGGCGAGCAGGTAGAGCAGGATCGGGCCGGGGAAATGGATCTCGTGGCCCGCCCAGGACGACCCGGACGACCACATCCCGTACAACGGCGGATGTGCGCTGAAGGTCGCACGCGCCCTGATGATCGTGGCGGCGACATCCAGGGTCGGGTAGAAGCCGT
>DASSYG010000281.1:0-10222 GCA_035703405.1 Acidimicrobiales bacterium
ACACCGACGTGGCGAGTGCCCATCTCGTGTTGTCGGGTTCATCCGCGGTCCTGGTCCGCGACGGCGACGAACTCATCGACGTGGTGAACCGATTCAAGGGCCAGGGCGTACTGAACCTGCTCGCGCTGTCCGACGTGCAGACCGAGGTCGCCGCGGCGGTCCACGAGATCGTGCCCGACGCGGAACCGGATCGGTCGAGCCGGGAGCACACGAGCGTCGACGCCCGCGTCGCCCGGTGAGCCTGCGCACCTCCCCACTCGACGCCGTTCACCGTCGAGCAGACGCCAAGATGGTCCCCTTCGGCGGATGGGACATGCCGCTGCAGTACCCCGACGGCACGTTGGCGGAGCACCGTGCGTGCCGCGCCGACGCCGTCGTCTTCGACGTCAGCCACCTGGGCTCCGTTCTCGTGGACGGCGACGATGCCTTCGATCGCCTGCAGCAGAGCCTGACCAACGATCTGGGAAAGGTCGCTCCGGGCCGGGCGCAGTACACCCACCTGTTGGACGAAACCGACGGGTCGATCCTCGACGACATCATCGTGTGGTGGACCGACGATTCCTCGTTCGTGGTGATGCCGAATGCGTCGAACACCGAAGGGGTACTCGACGCCCTCGGGTCGCCGAGCCGCGACGTGACCGGCGAACGGGCGATGCTCGCCCTGCAGGGGCCGCACGCCCGCGTACGTCTCGAGGCCATCGCTCCCGAAGCTGCGCGCATCGGCCGTTTCCGGGTCACCGAGTTCTCGTGGCGGGGCCACACCTGCACCGCTGCGGGGACGGGCTACACCGGTGAGGACGGGGTCGAGATCGCGGCGCCGAACGAGGCGGCCACCGAACTCTGGGGTGCGGTGATCGGCGCCGGTTTCACGCCGGCCGGGCTCGGGGCCCGTGACACGTTGCGACTCGAAGCCGGGCTGCCGCTGCACGGACACGAACTCGGCCCGGGGATCACGCCGCTCCAGGCGGGCCTGGGTTGGGTAGTGGGGTGGAACAAGGGCGACTTCCGTGGTCGCGCGGCGCTCGAGGCCGAGCGTGACGCCGGCGTGGCGCGCCATCTGGTGGGCCTGCGCACCCAAGGACGTCGTCCGCCTCGTGCCGGGCAAGAGGTCGCCGTCGACGGTCGGATGGTCGGCCACATCACCAGCGGCAACTTCTCACCGTCACTCCAGGACGGCATCGCGTTCGCGTTCGTGGAACCCTCCCTCGAGACGGGCGCGGCCGTCGAAGTACTCACCAACCGTGACGCCCTCGAAGGGGTCGTCGTCGACCTGCCCTTCGTGTCGCTGCCCTCCTCGGGCTGATCGGCTCGACCGCTCACAGGCTGCGCGGAGAGGTCACATCTTGTCCGGGTTACCGTTGTGATTCTCCAAGCTCCGCTTGGAGAAAGGACCGCTGTGCTTCTGGGTCGGATGCACCTGTCGGCGCATCCTCTTGGTCCGCGTAGGCGTCAATCGGGGGACACGAGCACACCAGGTTGCGGTCGCCGTAGACGCCGTCGATCCGGCGCACCGGAGGAAAGTACTTGTCGGTGCGGGCCGTGCCCGACGGGTAGGCCGCTTCGAAGGGGGAGTAGGGGTGGCCCCATTCACCGAGCAACATCGCCGCGGTGTGCGGTGCGTTGACCAACGGATTGTCGTCCGCGGGCCAGCCTCCTGCCGCGACCCGGTCGATCTCGGCTCGGATCGCGAGCATCGCGTCGCAGAACCGGTCGAGCTCGTCGAGGTCCTCGGATTCGGTCGGTTCCACCATGAGCGTTCCCGCAACGGGAAAGCTCATCGTCGGGGCATGGAAGCCGTGATCGATGAGGCGTTTCGCGACGTCGTCGACGCTGACCCCGGTCGCCTTGGTGATGCCGCGCAGATCGAGAATGCACTCGTGGGCGACGTGGCCGCTCTCGCCGACGTAGAGCACGGGGTAGGCCTCGCCGAGGCGAGCCGCGATGTAGTTGGCGCTGAGCACGGCCACCTTGGACGCCTCGGTGAGACCAATCGGTCCCATCATCTGCAGGTACATCCACGGGATCGGCAGAATGCCGGCCGATCCGGCCGGTGCCGCGGCGACCGGCCCGATCCCGGTCTCGGGTCCGGCCGCCGGATCGGTCGGATGGTTCGGCAGGAACGGTGCCAGGTGCGCGGCCACCGCGACCGGGCCGATGCCCGGTCCACCTCCACCATGGGGAATGCAGAACGTCTTGTGGAGGTTCAGATGCGACACGTCCGCCCCGAACGCGCCGGGTCGGGCCAGGCCGACCATGGCGTTCAGGTTGGCACCGTCGAGGTACACCTGGCCACCGGCCTCGTGGACCAGGTCGCAGATCTCCACGACGGCCTCTTCGAAGACACCGTGCGTGGACGGATACGTGATCATCAGCGCCGCCAGTTCGCCGCCATGTTTGGCGATCTTGGCGCGCAGGTCGTCGACGTCGACGTTGCCGCGCTCGTCGCACGCGACGACGATCACCCGCATGCCGGCCATCGTCGCACTGGCCGCGTTGGTGCCGTGGGCCGAAGAGGGGATGAGACACACGTCACGGCCCAACTCACCGCGTGAACGATGCCAGGCCCGGACCGCCAGCAGTCCCGCGAGCTCACCCTGGGAGCCGGCGTTGGGCTGCAACGACACGGCCGCGTAGCCCGTGATCGCGCAGAGGGCGTCTTCGAGGTCGGCGATCATCTGCGAGTACCCGGCCCGTTGGTGTGCCGGAGCGAAGGGATGGATCTGCGCGAACTCGGGCCACGAGATCGGTTCCATCTCGGCCGCGGCGTTCAGTTTCATCGTGCACGACCCCAGGGGGATCATCGTGCGATCAAGTGCCAGGTCTGCGTCGGCGAGCCGCCGCAGGTAACGCATCATCGAGGTCTCCGATCGGTGTGCACCGAACACCGCGGCAGTGCAGAACGCGGACTGCCGACCTGCTGCGGCGCCGAGCCGGTCCACCCCCACCGCCCCGACCACGCGGTCCTCCGACACCCCGAATGCGGCCAAGACCGCGCCGAGGTCGTCGAGGCTCGTCGTCTCGTCGCACGCGATCGCCACGTGGTCGGCATCGACATGACGCAGGTCGATGCCGCGTTCCTCGGCCGCGGCAACGACCTCTGCGGCACGTCCGGGTACGTGTGTGGTGACCGTGTCGAAGAACGCTTCGGCGGTGATCTCGATACCGGCCTCGTCGAGCGCGGACCCCAACGTGGCCGCACGGCCGTGGATCCGCTGGGCGATCCGGGTCAGTCCTTCCGGACCGTGGTAGACCGCGTATGCACCGGCGATCACCGCGAGGAGCACCTGCGCGGTGCAGATGTTCGAGGTCGCCCTCTCACGCCGGATGTGCTGTTCACGAGTCTGGAGGGCGAGGCGGTGGGCGGGAGCGCCGTCGGCATCGACCGAGGTCCCGACGATCCGCCCGGGTAGCGACCGCTCCAGGCCGTCACGGACGGCCATGAACGCGGCGTGCGGGCCGCCGTTGCCCATCGGCACGCCGAAACGTTGCGAACTTCCCACGGCGACGTCGGCACCCCATTCACCTGGGGGCGCGATGAGGGTGCAGGCGAACAGATCGGTGGTGGCGGTGACCAATCCACCACGTTCGTGGACCGCATCGGCGATGCCCCGGAGCTGCTCGGTCGCGGTCAGGCGCCCGCTCGAGCCGGGCTGGGAGATCAGGATGCCGAACGGGACGACGTCACCGATGCCGTCCGCGACCGAGAACGTCTCGACGCGCAGACCCAGGGGTTCGGCGCGGGTGGCGAGCACTGCGAGCGTCTGGGGATGGGTGTCGGCGTCGACGAGGAATGGCGCGTCGGCGGCCACCTTGGACACGCGGCGGGCCAAGGTCATCGCCTCGGCCACGGCGGTCGCTTCGTCGAGCAGCGACGCGTTCGCCAGGTCGAGTCCACACAAGTCCGCGACCATCGTCTGGTAGTTCAACAGGGCCTCGAGCCGGCCCTGGGAGATCTCCGGTTGGTAGGGCGTGTACGCGGTGTACCAGGCGGGGTTCTCCAGAATGTTGCGTCGCAGAACCGAGGGAGTGATCGTGTCGTAATAGCCCAGACCGATCATCGAGCGCATGGGCGTATTCAGTGCGGCGATCTCACGGAGTCGCTGGGCTGCGGCTCGTTCGGACATCGCTGCGGGAATCGCCAGGGGCTCGGTGGATCGGATCTGTCGAGGAACGACCTGATCGATGAACTCGTCGAGCGTCGCGAAGCCGAGGGCGGCCAGCATCTTCGCCTGCTGATCAGGTGCCGGACCGATGTGGCGGATGGCGAAAAGATCGTTCGAGTTGGGTTCGTTCGACACGGGTTCGTTCGATACGGGTTCGTTCACAGCCATGGCGCTTCACCGTCTGTCTTGTTCGGAGGGATCTGGGGCACGTTCGGGCAACCGGTACCGGTCACTTGGGAACCCTCACTTCTGTCACGGGACCTGAGAGCTTCACGTCGTGAGGCTGACGCCGACACAGCGCTTGCACCGTCGGTGGATCGGTGACCCCGACCCCGACCTGCCGGGGAAGTGGTTCCGATCACTTTCCAGATTCGCCTCGACCGTGCGGTTCGTGGGCCTGAGAGTTTCGGAGAGGTCTTGCTCCTTCGGCGCACCGCGAACGGTGCTCTCCCACACGGTGTCGACAGCGCAGATCAGGCTAGCTGACGGGCCAGCGCACCAGAATCGAAGTAGGCCCGCACCCCGATGAGACCGCGCTCGTCGAAGAGGAAGAAACAGGCGGTCCGGACCCGGAAGCGGCGACCCTCGACCCCGAGGTCGGGGACGGGCCCCCGGTAGACGCCGCTCAACCACAGCTCCGACGACACCACCTCGGGGGAGTGCCAGAAGCTGATCACCTCGGTGGCCAGATCCGGAAAGGCGTGGGCGCGCTCGACGAGGTAGGTACGGACCTCGTCGGTGCCGTCATAGACCCGGCCGCTTCCCACCAGCTCGTAGCGGGGGTGCGCGAACGTCCCCAGGATCATCTCGGGATCGCCACTGCGCTCGGCGTCGAGATGGCGTCTGAGGACCTCTTCCCGCTCGGCGGTCACGACGTCGGCATCCGAGGACATTGTCGCCACTGTACCGGTGCGGCGACTCACGGGTCGGCCCTCCGGCGTTGGTCACGCCACGCCGCGTCAGGTGGCAGACTGGGGCCGACCATTCGGGAGCGAGATGCCGACAACGAATCGTGGAGCTGACGCGTCGCTGGGAACTCTTATCGTCGCGCCCGCAGAAGCCGACACGTTCTGGCCGGTCGAGACCAGGTGGCGGGGGGTCGTACCCGCCAGGGGTGAGTTCCGATCGCCGGAATGGATGCTGCGCCAGGTCAAGGCGGTGCCACTGTCGTCCCGGGTCGAACGGTCGCTGCTCGAATCGGCACGGAGCGACGACGGTCGCTCCATCCTGGAACTGGCCTCCGAACCGGGGGAGCACCGGGTCGCGGCCGCGGTCATCGCGGCCCTCCGTCTGGCGACCGACTACCCGGACCGGTCGCTGCGTTTCCTCGCCTGGATCGCCCAGGGACCCAATGATCCGGGCGACCTCCGGTTTCTCCGCCGTTATCTTCCCGGTCTGCACGTGCTGGTCCGCCTCGACTCCGACGTCGGCGCCGCGGTCCCGCTGGGCAGCGATGCGCTGGGGCTGCTCGCCGCGGAGCTGTTCCGTGAAACCGGTGACCTGGCCCGAGCCGACCAGGTCCTCGAAGCACTCACGCCCTGCGCCCCGGTCGCGGTCGCCAGGGCCGCGCTGCGCATCGCCGGAGGTGACGCCACCTCGGCGCACGCACTCGCCGAGAATCGCCCGGTGACCGACGACGTCACCGCGTTGCTCAGGATCGTCGACGCCCGCGCCCGGATCGCCGAAGGGGATCCGAATGCGGCGCTGTCGGAGGTGAACGAGTTGCTCCAAGGGCGTCCGGTCGCGGTGCCGGTGGACCGGGCGGCACGCTCGGTGCGCAGTCAGGCACTCAGAGCCACCGGACGAGACGTCGAGGCGAATCTGATCGACGACGATTTCGGCGCCGGTGCGGCGAAGCCGACCGCGGAGACCGCCTCGTCGGAGCCACCGACGCCACCGCTGTTCGGCCGGACACTGTCCGACGCCCTCGACGATGCGTGGGCGCGGGTACGCTGTCAGCCGTTGCAGGCTCCGGTGGAACCGATCCTCGACCAGGCACAGGTCGACGCACACTGTGAACAGGCCGTCGCGCTGATCGCCGCGGGACACCACGACACGGCCGAGTCGATGTTGCTGGCGGCGATGGACCGCGCCGACGCCTGGGTCGATCAGGGCGGCCGGGTCGTCGACGACTATTTCGTCCTGCTCGCCGGGTTGTTCGACCGCCAACAGCTCACCATCGAAGAGCTCGCGACCCTGGAACGGCTCCGGGCGGCGCACCGCCGGGCAGGCACCGAGTTGTCCGACGAGGTGACCGAACGTCTGGTCGAAGCACAGGCGGTCCTCGACAACCTCCGCTGAGCGGCCGACACCACCGCCGCGGTGTCTACTTTACAGAACGACTCTTATCGGCGTTTGTGGCGCCTGCCCGAGGCCGGACGGTGCCGGCGTCGCGCCAGGCTCCAAGGCCTCGAAACGGGTGAGCGATCACCTCCCGTCGTCATCATCGGCGCTGCCGACACCACGGAACGTGCGCAACTGCCCACGCTCCGGGGAAATATGCGTGGAACACTCGCACATGTTCCTTGGTTGCGTTACGCTCTGGCGCCATGGGGAAAACAACGATTCTGCGGTCGGTCGTACTCGTGACGGTCTTGGCATTCGGCGCCGCCGCGTGTGGCAACGACAGCGGCTCGGGCACGGCGAAGCCTTCGGGCACCGACACCGCGCAGGAACCGGGCAATCTGTTTCCGGCCGAGTCGGTCAACAAGGCGGTCCACGACGGCACCCCGGTGCGCGGTGGCACGCTCACCTATGGCCTCGAGGGTGACGTGCTGAACGTCTCGCCCAACCAGAACGTCGTGCAGCCGCCCGACGTCCAGCTCGCGTCAGCAGTCTTCGACCCGCTCATCAGCTTCGACGCCGACGGGCTGCCGCTGACCGACAACACCGACCATCAGGCCAACCAACTCGCGGACCAGCTCACCCACTCGAAGGATCTCAAGATCTGGACCCTCACCCTGCGCAAAGGGTTGAAGTTCTCCAACGGCGTCGCTCTCGACGCACAACAGGTGGTCGACAACACCAACTGGGTCAAGGAATCCGGCACCTGTGACTGCAGCGAGAGCGCCAAGCTCATCACCGACATCTCTGCAACCGGCGCCGACACCGTCACCTACACGCTGTCCGAACCGGTCGTCGACTGGCCCGCCAAGCTCGACCGGAGCGGCCTGGGCTGGATCACCGAGTCCGGCGCCCGCAACGCGGCCGCCGACCCGAGCACTCCGGGCATCGACAATCTCGTCGGTGCCGGACCCTTCAAATACCAGTCGAAGTCCGGCGACAACTACACGCTGGTCCGCAACACGAACTACTACGGCGTGGACCACGACAACGGCGATGCCAAGCTGCCGTATCTGGACAAGATCATCTTCAAGCCGCTCGCCGATTCGACCACGCGTCTGCAGGCCGTGCAGTCCGACTCGGTCCAGATCATGCAGACCGCCGACACCGCCAACCTCGTCCAGGCCAAGAAGGACTCCAAGCTGAGCGTGCAGCCCGCCCAGGGATCCAGCTCGACCATCATCGGACTCAACCTGAACCGTCCTCCCTTTGGCGTCGACGCCGACGAAGGTGAGTCCCCCCAGGCGGCGGCCGAGCGTGGCCTCGACGATCCGACGGCACTCGAAGCCCGCCAGGCGTTCAACTATTCGATCAACCGCAACGAGATCAACCAGAAGGACTTCAGCGGTACCCGGAACCCCGCTTATGGCTTCCTGCCGGCCGACAGCCCCTTTTACGACGCGAAGGGCCAACTCCCCCGCTTCGACCTGGCCAAGGCCAAGAGCCTCGTCCAGAAGGTGAAGCAGAGCGGTGTCAGCACCGATCTGACGGCACTGTGTGTGAGCAATCCACAGGCCACGTCGACGTTCCAACTCGTCCAGCAGCAGGTCCAAGCAGCAGGGTTCACCGCCACGTTGAAGCAAGTCGAGCAGGCGGTCCTGGTGCAGAACCTCCTCGCCGGTGGCGGCGACATCGCCTGGAACCTCGCTTGTTTCCGGGCTCCGCAGCTCGCCGACCCCAACGGGTTGTACAACGCGTTGCACTCGGGTGGACCGACCAACTTCGTCAAATACTCACGGACCGACGTGGACGACGCGCTCGACCAGGGTCGTCGGACCGCAGACCGTGCCGAGCGTCAGAAGCTGTACGCTACGGTCCAGCAACAGGTCTCCACCGACGTGGTGTACGTGCCGCTGCTGTTCGATTACTACGGCAACGTTTTCCGGAACAACGTGAGTGGACTCACCACCCCCTCACCCACGTCGCTGGGCATCATCCGCCCCGGGAACCTGTTCTACACCGAAGGCTGATCCACCGGGTCGGCCACATCCACAAGGGGAACATGTGAAGTCGTCACCGAAGAACCGGGGGGTTCTGCGTCTCAGTGCCGCGCTGTGCGCGTTGGCGCTGTTAGTGGGCGCCTGCAGCAACGACAACTCTCCGCAGTCGACGTCGTCGACAAAACCCGGGGCCGGCGCTCCGGGAGACACCGAGCAGGCGGGGATCTTCCCGGCCGACACCGTGAACCAGGCCGTCCACGACGGCACCCCCAAGCGGGGCGGCAGCATCACCTGGGGGGTGGAGAGCGACATCCTCGACGTCTCACCGAACCAGAGCCCCATCCAACCCGCCGACGTGCAGATGGCCAACGCGGTGTTCGCCCCGCTGATCTCCTGGGGAGACCACGGCGACTTCGAAGGCATGGCGGTGACCGACAACACCGACCACGCCTACAACCAGCTCGCCGACACGATCACCTCGCAGAACGACGATCTGGTGCACTGGACGCTCACACTGCGCAAAGGAGCGAAGTTCTCCAACGGCAAACCCGTGACCGCGCAACAGGTCGTCGACGCCACGAAATGGGCGATGGGTTCGGTGCAGTGCTCGTGCGCCCAGGACGCCGGCGAGATCGCCTCGGTGACCGCCGAAGATGACCTGACCGTCGAGTACACCCTCAAGGACCCGATCGTCGACTGGCCGACGAAGCTCGTCGGCGGCGGGTTGGGCTGGATCAGCGAGTCCTCGGCTCGCGACGCCGCGCCCGACCCGGCCAGCCCCGGCATCAAGAACCTGATCGGCGCCGGAGCCTTCGCGTACGCATCGCAGTCGGGCGACACCTACACGGTCACCGCGAACCAGCACTACTTCGGCGTCGACACCAAGAACGACAACGCGAAACTCCCCTACCTCGACAAGATCGTGTTCCAGCCGCTCGCCGATTCGGTGACGCGCCTGCAGGCCGTGCAGTCGGGTTCGGTCGAGATCATGGGGACCGCCGACACGTCGAACCTCGTCGGAGCGAAGGCCGACGCCGACCTGCGCGTGCAGCCCGCCGAGGGTTCCAGTTCGACGATCCTGGTGATGAACCTCACCCATCCCCCCTTCGGCGTGAAAGCCAAACCCGGCGAGACCGCCCAGGAGACGGCGATCCGCTCACTTGACGATCCGACCGCGCTGGCGGCCCGCCAGGCACTCAACTATGCGATCAACCGCAACGAGATCAACCAGAAGTACTACAAGGGCACCCGGGTCCCGTCCTATGGGTTCTTCCCCGCGAACAGCCCGTGGTTCGACGCCGAGAGCCAACTCCCCCGCTTCGACGCGGCCAAGTCCAAGGCGCTCGTGAAGAAGGTCGAGGCGGCCGGGGTGAAGATGGACGTCCACAGCATCTGCATCAACACGCCCGAGGCTTCCGGCGTGAACCAAATCATCGGTGAACAGATGAAGAGCGTCGGGATGTCGGGTGAGTTCCAGCCGGTCGAACAGGCCCTCCTCGTCAACACCCTGCTGGCCGGGGGCTCCGATCTCGAGTGGGACCGGTCCTGCTTCCGGAGTCCGCAGCTCGCCGACCCCGACGGCGTGTACGGCAGCATCATCACCGGCGGTCCGACCAACCTGGTCAAGTACTCCCGCCCCGACGTCGACGACTGGTTGAACGAGGCCCGCCGCACCGCGGACGTCGCCGAACGCAAGGCGCTGTACGACAAGGTCCAGGAACAGTTCAACTCCGATGCCGCGGTGATCCCGCTGATGTTCGATTACTGGGGCAACGT
>DASSYG010000297.1:0-2612 GCA_035703405.1 Acidimicrobiales bacterium
CGTCGCTCGGAGACGTTGTGAGGCGACCTCGCAACTTGTGTCCATCTGATCCGTAGCCCGTGTGAGCGATCACTGAGAGTTGACATTCGCGATCATTGAAAACCGACATGGGTGCCGGGTCCTGGTTGGCATCCACCACCGGTCTGGGTGGCCCCTCCAGTGTGTCGAGCGACCAAGCACGACAGCGACCGGAGGAGCCGCTCTCCATGATGAACCAGGAGACGTACGTGAATGTGAATGACCTGCACAAGCAGGGTTGGACGATCAGCGAGATTGCCGAGGAGACCGGCTGGCACCGGAGCACGGTCAGCAAGTATCTGAAGGACGGGCCGCCGGCCGCGCGGTCGACGGGGGCGTCGGTGATGACCCACGAGTGGCGCTCGAGGATCGACACGATGCTTGAGGCGCACCCGCGGCTGTTGGCGGTCTCGGTGCACAACAAGTTGCGGGCGGAGGGTTTCGGCGGTTCATACCCGACGGTCGTGCGGGCGGTCCGCGACATCCGGGGCCCGCGGTTCACCGCGGCGAACGCGGTGTCGGTGCCGATCTACACGTCGCCGGGTGACGAGGCCCAGTTCGACTTCTGCGATGTGTCGTTGTGGGCGGCGAGGTTCGGATGGAACGTGAACCTGGTGGTGTTCGGGATGATCTTGTCGTGGTCACGCTGGCGGGTCTGGTGGTTCACCACGTCGGAGGATCGTCATCACACCTTCGAGGGCATGGCCCGGTTCTTCGACGAGGCCGGCGGTGTGCCGGCTGCGTGTCGCACCGACAGGATGGGCGCGCTTGGCCGGTCCCAGGGGCGACGCTTCGAGCTGCACCCGCCGACGGTCGGCTTTGCTGCCCATCACGGCACCAAGATCACGTCGTGTCAGGCCGGCGACGCGAAACGCAAGGGCAAGGTGGAACGTCCGTTTCGTCAGCTGCAGGAGACGTTCCTCCCAGAGGTCGAAGCCGACGGGATCCCTGTTGATCTCGCTGATCTGAACCGGCGGGCTCAAGTGTGGCTCGCCGAGCGTGTGCATGGCGTCGAGTCACGAACGACGGGTGAGACACCGGCGCAGCGGTTGGCGGTCGAGCGCGACTTCCTCGCACCGTTGCCGAGGGTCCGTTTCGACAGCGACTACGTCGAGACCCGGCGTGTGCACAACGCCTGGCCCTTCGTCGCGATCGACGCGAACCGCTACTCGGTTCCCCCAGAAGCGTTGGGGCACAAGGTCGAGATCCGCCGCCGGGTCGACGGCGACACTGTCGAGATCCGTCTCGCCGGGCGGTTGATCGCAACACATCGCCTCGTCGCCGGGCGGCGCGTTGACGTGTGGGACCCCGCCCACAAGTCAGCCGCCGAGGCCCTCGCGCTCGGCTGGGACCCCGCCGGCCCGGACCTGCGCGTGGTCGCGAACCAGCCCGAGCCCGACCCGGTCGGGCGTCTCGACCTCGGCGGCGACTACGACGTTGCGCCACCCGATCTCGAGGACCGCTACAGCGTCGACATCGACGGCGCCGAGGTGTCGGCATGAGCGTCTATGAACAGATCAAGTCTGATCTCGGCTACCTCAAGTTGGACGCCGCCGCCGGTGTGTTCGCCACCCTCGCCGAACAAGCAAGAACTGAACAGTGGTCCCACATCGAGTTCCTCGCCCGTCTCGTCGCGGAGCAGGCAACAGCTGATCGGGACCGCCGGCTGGCCGCACGGTTGCGCTACGCGAAGTTCCCCTACCGGCGAACGATCGACGACTTCGACTACGAGTTCCAACCATCGGTCGACCGCAAACTCGTCGACGATCTCGCGACGCTGCGGTTCATCGACGAGAACCGGCCGATCCTGTTCCTCGGCCAGCCAGGATGCGGCAAGACTCACCTCGCCGTCGCGCTCGCCATCCTGGCGGTCGAGGCCGGCTACCGCGGCTACTTCACCACGGCCGACAACCTCTGTCGCACCCTCGTGCGCGCCTCGATCGAGGGCAACCTCGCATCGAAGATGAAGACATTCACCGCGCCGACCGTGCTCGTGATCGACGATGTCGGTCTCCTCCCGATCGGCGGCACCCAAGCGAGCTCGGTGTTCTTCCAGGTCGTCAACACCCGCTACGAAAAGGGGCACCCCACGATCGTGACCACGAACCGCGGGCTCCCCGACTGGGGCACCATCTTCGGAGACACCGTCGTCGCAGCCGCTGTCCTCGACCGGCTCATGCACAACGCCATCGTGTTCAACATCAAGGGCCCCTCATGGCGTCTACGCGAACACAACGGCCTCGAGATCGCGACCACCAACCCCAGCAACGGAGGCGCCAGCTAACCTGACCAGCCGCCGACCAGGACACCGACCCCATGTCGGTTTTCGATGATCCCCGATGACGGATCTCCCTGATCGCTCACACAGTCCGCATCGACGCCGATCGATGACGTCGCGGTCGCCGCCCATGGTCATCTCGATGTTCCGGTTGGTCGGGCTGGCGGGATTCGAACCCGCGACCTCCTGCTCCCAAAGCAGGCACGCTAACCAAGCTGCGCTACAGCCCGAGCCGGTCACGCTACCGGTCGGGGCCCCCGCACCCCAGCACGGATCGCACCGCTCGTGTGCTCGGACCGGGTCGCTTCGGCGGTGC
>DASSYG010000021.1:0-2543 GCA_035703405.1 Acidimicrobiales bacterium
CGACACAGCGGGAGGCTGGTGATGGCCTTGATCGCCCCAGTCGGTCACGAGATACCCGGTCGCGCCCGCGTCACGTCCGGCGACAGCGGCATCTTCCAGATTGCCCCGGGCGTTGGGAAGCCGACCGATGAACGACTGCCAGCTCGAGGTGCCGGGCGCCACCCAGAACGGGTGACCGGCGGCGGCGAAGGGTTCGAGGATCGTCGCGAAGTCGGTGGGGGCGTCCGGGTCGATGCCGATGGTGGCGAGCACGTCGCGCAGCTCAGCAGGCAGGCCGGGACGGGCGACGTCGGGAGCGTCGTAGTTCCACACCAGCGGCGTGCATCGACCGGTGGGGAACGTGTCGAGGATCTCTGGGTGGGTGCGGGCCACGTCGCCCCAGAACTGCACCTGCATGCCGTCCTCCACCAACGGGTCGATGATCCGATGGAGATGCTCCGCATACACCGCGGCGAGGCCGTCGGCCGCGGCCCGGGGTGCGGAGACACCGTGACCCAACTCGAAGGTCTCGTCGCAGCCGACGTTCACGGTGCGACTCGTCACGCACGCCTGTTGTGCCCGCACCAGATCGACCGCGATTGTCGCGTTGTCGGCAGTGGGCGCGAGTACCGACGGCGGCAACGTGACCCCCGGGACGATCTCGAACCCGTCGGGACACTCGGCGCGCTGCCGGTATTCGGGATGAGCCAGCCATCGCTCGAAGTGCCCGAAGGTGTTCTGGTTCACCACCAACTCGATACCGACGTTCGTACAACGGTCGTCGAGCCACCTCAGATCGTCCGGGGTGATCGGAGACGCGTCGGCCCACACGGTTTCGTGGTCGGAGTACGCGAACGTGTGCTCGATATAGAGCTGCAACTGGTTGTAGCGACACATGGCGAGCCGCTCCACGAGTCGTTCCAACGTGGCCCGGGTCGGCACCCGGTCTCGGGAAACGTCCAGCATGTAGCCCCGGTGTACGAAGTCGGGCCAGTCGACGACATGCACGCCGGGCAGCGAACCGTCAGCGCGGCGAAGTTGTGCCAAGGTTGCCTCGCCGTAGCGGCGCCCGGCCTCATCCGCGTGGGTGAGTCGGGCGCCGTCGGCGTCGATGCGCAGCTCGTACCCCTGTGCCGGCAAGGCCGGGTCACGGGTGATCGTCGGGGTGACGATTCGAGCGGCGAGTGACTCGTCGTACCCCTCGAGACGGCGAGGTCGCGGAAACAGCGGCGGGTTCGGCATCGGTGTCATTGTGGCTCACTCCGGCTGGATACGCTGCGGAGCGCAGCCGAACACCAAGGGGAGAACTGGTGCAGACCAACCGGAAGATGCAGCGAGTGATCGCGGCGACGGTGCTCGTCGTCGCGTCGGTGACGATGGGCGTCGGTGACGCCGGCGCCGCCGGCATCACCACTCACCGGTGGATGGCCGAGACGGCGCTCGACCAGGTGACCAACGGTTCCTTGAAGGCGCTGCTCGAGGCGAACATGCCGATGGTGCAGACCGGTGCGGGCTTTCCCGACGTCGGCTACGTCGCCGGGAACACCTATGGCGAGACTGCGCACTGGCAGCGCTTCATCGATCACCTCATCGACGCGATCCGGGCCCGCACCGACTGTGGCGACCTGACCGACCCGAACGGTCCATGCGCCGGGCTCATCGCGTTCAGCTTCGGCGTCGCCGCGCACGGTATCGGCGACGAGGTGTGGGACTGGCTGTTCGAGCCGAACGGTCCCGACCACGACGAATACTGGACCGGGGTGCCGACCGCGACCGACGATGGTGCCGAGACCCAGATGGATCTGGTCGCCATCGGCCTCTATGGGGTCGCGCGTCCCGAACCGGGGACCGTGCCCGACCAGCCGCTCGTGCTGCAGGCGTTCGTCGATTCCGGCCAGACCGGTGTGACCGCCGATCAGTTCTCCCTTGTCGAGAGCCTGCCTTTGTTGTGGGACGTGGAGAAGGGTTGGGCAGACGACAACCTGGCCGCCGTCCAAGCCGCGATGCCGTGGATGTCGGCCAATCTGGTGACCGCGCCCGGCGGCGTGGACTTCGCCGCGACGGCGATCGCCGGAGCGTGGGACTCGCTCTGGGGACGGCTCAACGGCAACCAGCCGCCGACGAAGGTGTCGATCACCTATCCGGCCTCCGGCGAGACCGGGGTGCCGGCGACCGGCTGGGACCGTGCCTCGTTCCAACCTGGGTCATCTCATGGACGTGGCGGGGCACGCAATCGCATCGCGGCGGTGCTCACCGCAGCCCGTCCCTACACGGGGGCGAGCGGCGGGATCACCGTTGCCGACGAGTTGACCCTCGACTCGATGACGATCACCGATGTCGCGACCGGCGACGCGATACCGCTGAAGTCGGGCTATCCGCGCAGTGTGCCCTACGGGTCGAGTTCGGGTGAGCGTATGATCGACACCCAACCGGCCGACAACCTCGCGACCTGCACCTGGTATCGCGTGGACGTCTCGGTCACGGCGCCGGTGTTGGATTCCCGCGGCGAAGCGGTGGTGCCGTACACGTGGCAGTTCCAGACCGAGTGCGATGGCACCGAGACG
>DASSYG010000052.1:0-2773 GCA_035703405.1 Acidimicrobiales bacterium
CGCCCTCGAAGACTCGGTCATCGTGGTGAGCGGTGCGTCGTCAGGACTCGGCGCCCGGCTCGCGCGGGTCGCGCACTCCGCCGGTGCCGACGTCGTCGTCGCGGCCCGTCGGGAGGACCGCATTCAGGACCTCGCCGAGGACCTGGGCGAGCGAGCCGCCGCCGTGCGATGCGACGTGACGGTCCCCGCCGACGTCGAGGCTCTCGTGTCCACGGCGATCGACCGGTTCGGGCGCATCGACGTACTCGTGAACAGCGCCGGCATCAGCATTCCGATGGCAGCAGAGGATGAGCCGGTGGAGCAGTTCGAACGCGTCCTCGGGGTGAACGTCGTCGGCACCTTCCGCACCTGCCAAGCGGTGGGACGTCACATGCTGGAGCGAGGGCGAGGTTCGATCGTGAACGTCGCGTCGGTCCTCGGGATGGTGGCCGGCGCACCGATGCGCCAGGCGAGCTACTGCGCCTCCAAGGGTGCCGTCATCAACCTGACCCGCGAGTTGGGCGTCCAGTGGGCTCGCAAGGGCGTGCGCGTGAACGCGCTCGCGCCGGGCTGGTTCGAGTCCGAGATGACCGAGGGGATCTGGACCGACGAACGTTCGAGCGACTTCATCACTCGCAACACGCCGATGGCTCGACGTGGCGACGCCCATGAGCTCGACACCGCGTTCCTGTTCCTCGCATCTGCAGGTAGCTCCTACATGACCGGCCAGGTCCTCACCGTCGACGGAGGTTGGACGGCACGATGAGCTCGAACGGACATGAGGCGGCCGAGGTCGAACGTCGGACGTTGTCAGGCCTTCCCCTCGGGGAGTCGTATCCGCTCGAGCCGCGACCGGGCGTCGAGGTTCCAGGGGAGTATCCGTTCACCCGCGGTCGGCCCCGCCGCGGCGCCGGCGCGGGTTGGACCCACCGAGAGCTGTCCGGCGAAGGAGGACCGACCGCGTCGAACGCCCAGTTCCGGTACCTGATCGAACACGGAGCCCACGGGGTCGACGTGATCGGCGACATGCCCACCCAGGCGCACATGGACGCCGATCACCCGATGGCAAGGATGTCCCTTGGCACCAACGGCGTCTCGGTGTCGACTCTCGACGACTTCGTCGAGCTCTACCGCGACATCGCGCTCGACGCGATCTCGCTGTCTCACTCGCTTCCCCCGGCGTTCACCGTCGCAGGTCTCTACCTCGCCGCCGAGCGTCACGGCTACGACCCGGCGGTGCTGCGCGGGTCGGTGCTGCAGGTCCCGTTCTACACAGAGGACTGCGCCTACGCGACTCACCTACCGCCGGCGATCCGGATGCGGCTCAGCTGCGACGCGATCGCGTTCTGCGCGGAGCACATGCCCAAGTTCCATGGGTTCATCGAGGACACCTACTACATCAGCGACAACGGCATGGACGCCGTGACAGAGATGGCCCTCGGGTTCATCGAGATCCGCGCTCTCGTACGGATGCTCCAGTCGCGGGGCGTACCGATCGACTCCTACGCGCCCCGGATCGGCATCCTGGTCAACTGCCGGATGGACCTCTTCGAAGAGATCGCCAAGGTCAGGGCCACCCGCCGGATCTACGCACGGATGATGCGCGAGGAGTTCGGGGCGACCGATCCGCGCTCGTGGGCCGCTCCGGTGACGGTCCACACCTCCGGGCTGACCCTCACCGCGCAGCAGCCGGTGAACAACGTCGTTCGTGGAGCGCTCCAGGCGTTCGCGATGGTGCTCGCCGGAGTCGATGCCCTGGAGATCAGCACGTTCGACGAGGGCTTCCGCACGCCAGGCCCCGAGTCGCACCTCGTCGCCTTGCGAACCCAGCAGATCATCGCGCTGGAGTCCGGTGCAGGTTCGGTGCGAGACCCCCTCGGTGGTTCGTTCCTCGTTGAGGCGTTGACCGATGAGATGGAAGCCCGGATCTTGGCGATGGTCGATGAGATCGAGTCGCACGGCGATCCGGTCGACCTGCTGTCCGATGGCTACTTCCGCTCCTACTTCGAGTCGGCGACCGTCGAGCACGCGCGAGCAGTCGCGGATGGTGAACGTCGGCTCGTCGGGTTGACGGACTTCGTGGTCGCCGACGAGGACGATGTCCTGCTGCGTGAGATCTCCGAGGAGAAGATCCCTCCCGCGCTCGACCAGATCGAGGTCGTGCGGCGCTTCAAGGCCGAGCGGGACCTCAACGCGACCCGCGCCGCGCTCGACGACGTGCGCGCCGCTGGGACGGACCCCGATGCGGACCTCATGGCACCGATCATCGCCGCCTTCCATGCCCGAGCGACCTTGGGCGAGATCGCAGGGGTGCTGCGCGAGTCACAGGGACAGCCCTTCGACCCCTACCGGCAGGTGAGCGCACCATGACCACGGCATCGGCAACGAGCGAACGCATCAAGGTGCTCATAGCGGTCGTCGGCCTCGACCAGCACGAGGTCGGCAGCATGGTGGTCAGTCGAATCCTCAGCCAGGCCGGGATGGAGGTCGTCTACCTCGGCCGGTTCAACACCCCGGCGACCGTCACCACCGCTGCGATCGCGGAGGACGCCGACGTCGTCGGCGTCAGCTGCCACTCCTGGGAGTACCTGGAGTTCGCCGAGGACCTCGTGGCCCGGCTCGGCGCCCACCACATCCCCGTCGTGTTCGGCGGATCGGTCATCACGCCTGACGACGGGCGGGGTCTGGTCGATCTCGGTGCGGCCGCGGTGTTCGGATCGAGCAGCTCGAGCGACGAGATCGTCGACGGCATCCGGGAGTGCGTCGACCGGTCCCGGGAGCGGTCGAGCTAGCC
>DASSYG010000182.1:0-5883 GCA_035703405.1 Acidimicrobiales bacterium
TGGCTGGTGGTGCGGCGGGACATGACACCGCAGGTGGGACCCCGCTGGGTCGACCGCCACACGGCGCCGGTCATCGTCGGCTGGTATAGTGGCGGGAGCCAACTTGCACCAGGGTTTTCGGAGCAAAGGCGTGGGCCCAGCCCACGCCTTTCGTTTCGTATCGGGCCCTGTTTGCAACCCCTGATCACCCCTCGAGGAGGTGACCCCATGCCAGAGAACCGCACGACCGAAGCCCAGGCGACCCAGTCCGTCGCGGCGAACCTGACCCGGTGGGGTGCACCCGTGTTCGACGAACTCGGCTTGTCGGTCTACGACATCGAGATCTCTTCGGGGCGGCTCCTCGTGATGGTCGACAAAGAAGGCGGCGTGGGCCTCGACGAGATCGCCCGCTGCACTCGGGAGCTGTCACCGATTCTCGACGAACACGACCCGATCGCGGGGCGCTACACCCTCGAGGTGTCGTCGCCGGGTCTCGAGCGCCGCCTCCGAACCGTCGACCATCGCCGCGACGCGGTCGGCGAGACCGTCAAGTGCAAGTTCCGTGACACCGACGGTGCCACACGCCGGGTCGAAGGGGTGCTGAGCGCCGTCGACGACGCCACCATGACCGTCGACACCGCCGACGGCGCGGTCGCGGTGCCCCACGACGCGGTCACCTCGGCGCGCACGGTGTTCATCTGGCCCCCGCACAAGTCCGACAAGCCCGGCAAGCCCGGCAAGCCCGGCAAGCCCGGCAAGCCCGGCAAGCCCGGCAAGCCCGGCAAGCCCGGCAAGCCCGGTGGTGCCCGATCGAAGGCCGCCGGACAATGACCGAAGGCACTGTGAGCAACGTGAGAGAGGCAACGCCATGACCACCGGAAACGCCGAGATGATGGAAGCGCTCCAAGCGCTCGCGAGCGAGCGCGGGATGTCGTCTGATCAGCTCCTCGGTGCGCTGGCCGATGCACTCGAGACGGCGTATCAGAAGATGCCCGACGCGTATCAGTTCGCCTGGGTCACGATCGACCCCGACACCTTCGACATCCGGGTCACCGCGCAGGAGCTGAGCGGCGAGGGCGACCCTGTCGGTCCCGAAATCGACGTGACCCCCGACGACTTCGGCCGGATCGCCGCGGCCACGGCCCGTCAGGTCATGATGCAGCGCCTGCGTGAAGTCGACCGTGAGACCAAGTACGCCGAGTACGCGCGTCGTGAAGGCGAGATCGTCAACGGCATCATCGACCAGAACGATTCCCGCTACACGCTGTTGAACCTCGGTCGGGTCGAGGCGTTGCTGCCCCAGGCCGAGCAGGTACCCCATGAGCGTCCCGAGGCGAACAGTCGCCTCAAGGCGTACATCATCGAGGTCCGCAAGACCGTCAAGGGGCCTCAGATCGTGGTCAGCCGGACTCACCCGGGGTTGATCAAGGAACTGTTCAAGATGGAGGTTCCCGAGATCCACGACGGAGTGGTCGAGATCAAGGCGTGTGCCCGCGAACCCGGACACCGCACCAAGCTCGCCGTCTGGTCGAATGACCGCAACATCGACCCGGTCGGTGCGTGTGTGGGTGCCCGTGGTGCCCGGGTGCGCATGGTCGTGAACGAACTGCACGGCGAGAAGATCGACATCGTGCCGTTCTCGGAGGTCCAGGAGGACTTCGTCGCCAAAGCGCTGTCGCCCGCGAAGGTCAAAGAGGTCCGTATCGACCGCGAGACCGGCGTCGCCGAGGTGATCGTGCCCGATTACCAGCTCTCGCTGGCCATCGGCAAGGAAGGCCAGAACGCCCGGCTTGCCGCGCGGCTCACAGGTTGGCGGGTCGAGATCAAGAGCGAGACCCAGCTCGCCGAGGAAGAGGCCTACGCCGGCGAGGAGTGGGCCGAAGGCGAATGGGTGGTCGACCCCGAGTCCGGCGAACAGGTGTGGCAGCCGGCCGAGGGTGGGCCTGCGGTCTCCGCCGAGGAGTGGGAGCACGCGGGAACCGGCGACGAGGAGTCCGAACCCGCTCCGGCGACCGATGAGGTCGCCGAAACCGACCCGGTGGTCGCCGAGGAACCAGGCGTTCCCGACGACACCTGAGGCGTCCACGTTCGCGTGAACGCCGGTTCGCGTGCGAGACTGGTACGTCGGTACACGGCGCGCCACCGCAAGCACCCGTAACCGACACCGATTTCCCCGATTCGCCGTCCCGGCGGTCGAATCACTCTCGAACCCGAAGGGCTGTCGAACCACTTGGCTTCCAAGATCCGCATCCACGAGCTTGCACGAGAACTCGGGCTCACCAACAAGGAGACGCTCGAGCTGTCCGACGCGCTCGGAATCGGCGCGAAGAGCCACTCCTCGTCGATGGAGGAGGCCCAGGCCGACCGTGTGCGGCGGAAGGCCGAGCGGGAAGGGCTGATCCGCGAGCCGGAGCCCGAAGCCGAGACGAAGCCTGCAGAGACCGCTGCCGACACGGCGCCGGCGACCAAGGATGCGGCGCCCAAGAAGAGCGCGCCGGCGAAGTCTGAGGCGAAGCCCAAAGCAGTCGCAGAACCGACCGCCGCACAAGATGCCGCTCCACGCGCCGCCGCTCCACGCGCCGCCGGATCGACCGAATCCGGGTCGCCCGAATCCGGGTCGCCCGAAGCGCCGGCGACAGCCGAAGACCCGGCCTCCGAGGTCACCACCCCCGAGCGCGCGCCAGTGGCCGATTCGGGTGGCGCGGACGGTGGCGATCCCGACGCCCGACCAGCCGACCACGGTGGCGCCCCGCCGACCGAGGCCGCCCCACCCGCGAAGCGCGTCGTCACGTCGTCGGGAAAGGGTCGACCGCCCCGCCCCGAGGCGCGTCCGGAAGCTCCCGCGGCCGAGGCGCCCACCAGGCCGAGCGCCCCTGCGCCCCGACCGCCGCAGTCGAAGCCGCAGCCGACCAGCGCACCGCCCATGGTCGCGACGGCCGGACCGCCGAGCGCGCCGGTCTCTCCCAAGGACGCCCCGCTCTCGTCGAGCGGCAAGCCGATCCCGCCACCCCCTCACCGTCCGACCTCACTGAGCGGCAAGCCGATTCCGCCGCCACCAGGTTTGGGTGGTCGTGGTCCCGCTCCGGTCCGGGCCGGTGGTCCGGCGCGTCCGGGCGGCCGTCCCAGCGGCGGTGGTGGCGGACGCGCCCCGATGGGTGCGCCCCCCAGAACCGGTCCCGCAGGCGCCGGTCGTCCCGGTGGTGGTCCCGGTGGTGGCGGTCGCCCCGGCGGCGGCCCCGGTGGCCGTCCGGGAGGCCCTCCTGGTCGTCGTCCCCCGCAGCGGCGACGCAGTCGGCGACGTCGGAACCGTGAAGAGCTCCAGCCGCTGGACGCTCCGAGCTACACGCCCGACGATGCACCGGTGCCCGAAGGCCAGATCGTCATCGAACGTGCCTCTTCCGCGCAGGAACTCGCTCCCAAGCTCAATCGCACCGCGGCCGACGTGATCCGCTTCCTGCTCGAGCAGGGTGAGATGGTCACGGCGACCCAGTCGCTGTCCGACGACATGATCGAGCTGTTCGCGGCCGAGGTCTCGGCCGAGGTGCACCTGGTCGACCCCGGCGAAGAACAAGAGGTCGAGCTGCGCAAGAAGCTCGGTGCCGACGTCTTCGACGATGAAGACGATTCCGACACCCCGATTCGCCCGCCGGTGATCACCGTCATGGGTCACGTCGACCATGGCAAGACCAAGCTGTTGGACCGGATCCGTTCCGCGCACGTCGCCGAAGGCGAAGCGGGCGGTATCACTCAGCACATCGGTGCCTATCAGGTCTCCCGTGGGGGTCGCCTGTTGACCTTCATCGACACCCCGGGCCACGAGGCGTTCACCGCCATGCGTGCCCGCGGCGCGGATGCGACCGACATCGTGGTGCTGGTCGTCGCCGCGGACGACGGGGTGATGCCCCAGACGATCGAGGCGATCAGCCACGCCAAGGCGGCCGAGGTGCCGATCGTGGTGGCGATCAACAAGATCGACCGTGAGAATGCCGATCCGACCCGGGTGCTCACCCAGTTGGCCGAACACGACCTGGTGCCCGAGGCATGGGGTGGTGAGACGATCGTGAACGAGATCTCCGCGCTGGAGAACATCGGGATCGACGAACTGTTGGAGAGTCTGTTCGTGGTGGCCGACGTGGAGGACCTCCACGCGAGTCCGGAGGGCCGTGCCCGCGGGGTCGTGCTGGAATCGAATCTCGACGTGGGCCGCGGCCCGGTGGCGACCGTGCTCGTGCAGCGTGGCACGCTCCGCGTCGGTGAGCCCGCCGTGGCGGGTGCCGCTGTCGGTCGGGTCCGGGCGCTTCTGGACGACCGGGGCGAAGCGGTCACCGAGGCCGGCCCGTCCACACCGGTGGTGGTGCTCGGGCTGTCCGAGGTTGCCGAGGCCGGTGACGAGGTCATCGTC
Organism: Acidimicrobiales bacterium; assembly: GCA_035703405.1. GTDB lineage: Bacteria > Actinomycetota > Acidimicrobiia > Acidimicrobiales > Iamiaceae > JAFDWI01. Next base: position 4,382 of record DASSYG010000182.1, read on the forward strand.
GCCCCCGACGAGAAGACGGCGAAGAACGTCGCCTCCCAGCGAGGCCACTGGCACCGGGTCGCATCGATCGCCGGTACGGCGGCAGCGGCGACGTCCTCAGGCGCCAAGCTCGAGGACCTGTTCGCCCAGATCCAGGCCGGTGAGGCCGCGACGCTCGCGCTCATCGTCAAGGCTGATGTGACCGGTTCGCTCGGCGCATTGACCGAGAGTCTCACCAAGCTCGAACGCGACGACGTGAAGCTTGCGTTCGTCCACAAGGGCGTCGGCGCGATCACCGAGGGTGACATCCAGCTCGCTGCGACCACCGGTGCGATCATCATCGGTTTCAACGTGCGCCCGGATCGTCGGATCCGCGAACTCGCCGCTGATGAGGACGTGGAGATCCGCACGTACGAGATCATCTACAAGCTGCTCGAAGACGTCGAAAGCGCCATGCTGGGCATGCTCGCCCCCGAGATCGAAGAGATCGTCACCGGCGATGCCGAGGTCAGGGAGATCTTCCGTGTGCCTCGTATCGGTGCCGTGGCCGGTTGTCTCGTCCAGTCGGGCAGGATCACCCGTGGTTCCAAGGTGCGCTTCCTGCGTGAGGGGACGATCATCTGGAAGGGCGAGATCTCGTCGCTCAAGCGGTTTGCCGAAGACGTCACCGAGGTGCGTGCCGGGTACGAGTGCGGGATCGGCCTGTCGGACTTCCAGGATCTCAAGGCCGGTGACGTGATCGAGACCTACGACGAGCGGGTTATCGCGCGCACCTGAAGCCGCGCAGTTCGAATGCGATGTGGCAATCGCCGCATTCGGTGCCACGATGGAGGGCGCGCATCACAGGTCGTGGTGTGAGGAGGCGATGATGAAGCCAAGGAATCGGACCACGGCGCGTCAGTACCCGCGCCTGGCCCGGGTGAACGAACTCCTGCGCGAGATCGTCGGCGACGAACTCGAGCGCCTCGACGTCTCCGAGCTGGTCTTCGTGACCGTGACCGGCGTGGCGTGTACTGCAGATCTGCGCCACGCGACGGTGTACTTCGACGGTCCCGGTGGTGGAGAATCCGACGAGGCGGCCATCGAGGCACTCGAAGAGGTCCGCAAGCGGCTCCAGCGGGCGATCGCCACCCAGGCCCGCCTCAAACATACCCCGGAGTTGCGCTTCGAGCCGGACCCGGCGGTCCGTGCCGGCCAACAGATCGAGGCGGTACTGCGCGAGGTGGCGGTCGCTGAGCCGAGCACCGCTGCCGAGTCGGCCGACGACGAGCGAATCGGTCAGGATCCGTGAGCCGACGGCGACGCGGCAGCGAAGGACCCGACGGCCTCGCGATCGTCGACAAACCGGCCGGCTGGACGTCCCACGACGTGGTGGCCAAGGCCCGCGGCCTCCTGGGTACGCGCAAGGTCGGCCATTCGGGCACTCTCGACCCGGACGTGACCGGGGTGCTGGTGCTGGGCGTCGGGCGGGCGACGCGCCTGCTGCGGTTCGTCACCGGTCTCGGCAAACGCTACGAGGGCAC
>DASSYG010000212.1:0-4394 GCA_035703405.1 Acidimicrobiales bacterium
GATGTGCTCGACGATGCAACGCTGATCGAATCGCTCCGCTACGACCTGGCCGACGCTCAGGCCGACCGCGACTACGAGCGTGCCGTCTTCGACGATGAAGACGACCCCGACGACGCCACCGGGCTGATCGACCCCGCCGACATGCCACCCGAGATCCAAGCCGCGGTCCGCCGCCAGATGGACGCCTACGAACAAGCCTGGGTGGACGAATCCATCCCCGCGCTGGGAGGCGCGACGCCCCGGGAGGCGCTGGACGATCCGACCCGTCGCGACGACCTTTTCAGGCTGCTCGACCAGATGGAACAGCACGACGCGGCACTCAGCGAAGCGAAACGTGCCTTGGGCATGCGCCCGGCCCGCCTGCGCGAACTGCTCGGCCTCTAGGGGAGCCCAAGCCATCGAGCTGTGAACGCCGCCGATGCCGTCGAGACATGACCAAGCCGCCTTGCCGGCGGCTCCCATCCACGAGAGCAGGCCGAGCGACAACATGAACGACCCGGTGGCATTGGCCACGGACATCGCCGAGAACGTGCTCCTCGCCAACGCGCTGCGCACCGACCAGGCCGATCTGGTGGACGGCTCCAACCTCGACGCGCTCGCGGGCGCTCGGCTCTACGGCCTGTTCGGCCCGGTCGAACTCGGTGGGTACGCCGCTGATCTGCCCACCGCCTGCGCGGTGATCGAACAGCTCGCGTCGGGGTGTCTGACCACCACGCTGGTGTGGATGCAGCACCACGGGCTGGTCGGCAGCCTGCTCACCGGCCCAGCAGCCCTGCGTGACCGTCTGCTGGCCGACCTGTGCACGGGCGCGCGGCGTTCCGGGATCGTGTTCACCGGGTTGATCCCCGGGCCTTCGCCATTGGAGGCCACCCGGCGCGATGGCGGCTGGGCGCTGGATGGCTCCGCGCCGTGGGTGTCGGGGTGGGGGCGGATCGACGTCCTCCAGATTGCTGCCCGCTCACCCGACGACACCGTCGTCACCATCGCACTCGACGACCTCGACCGCCCCGGGCTGGTCGCGCACCGACACCGACTCGCCGCGCTCGACGCGTCCGGTACGGTGCGACTCGACTTCGCCGGCTTGCAGATCGACGACGCCGAAGTGATCAGCGTCGTCGCCCACGACCCGGCCGCCGCAGGCGGGCAGCGCCTGCGGCTCAACGGGTCCCTCGCGCTCGGCGTCGCCCGCCGCTGTTGCGCGCTCATCGGCCCGAGCCCGCTCGACGACGAGTTGAACGCGGTGCGTGACCAACTCGACCGCGCGGGCGACGACGGCATCGCCGACGCCCGTGCCGCCGCCGCACTGTTCGCCAACCGAGCTGCGACCCGGCTCGTCGTCACCACCGGCAGCCGCGCCCTGGACGCCGACCGACACGCCCAGCGGCTCATGCGCGAAGCCATGTTCCTGTTGGTCTTCGGCTCCCGCCCCGCCATCAAGTCCGCCCTGCTCGACCGGCTCTGACGCTCGTCTGCAATCCCCTGATCCGCGATTTGCGCCGCTGAAAGAGAACGCCCCCGACCGGAGAGCCTTGAGTGCTTCACCTCCCCGGTGCAACCGGAAGCGGCCATGCTCGTTCGACGAGCCTGCGAGCATGCCGTGATCACTCGCTTCCGAGTCGCCGTGCGTACTTCATCTGCAGGAAGAGATGCAGTGGGTGTGCTGGCGACGAGATGAACTCGCCGAGGTGCAGGTAGTCGTCATCGGCGAAACGGGCCTCGACGATCGAGAATCGTGGCTCGCCACTACCCTGACTGACGCGCTGTGGGCCGACGGCCACCACCACACCACCTGAGGAGTAGTGCAATGAGAGTTCTGGTATTGGGCGCTGGCTTCGGTGGCCTGGAGTTGACGACGCGGCTGTCCGAGTCGCTCGGCGACGACGTCGAGGTGACGCTCATCGACCGGGCCGACGGCTTCATCATGGGGTTCTCCAAACTGGACGTGATGTTCGGCCGTACCACCGCGGAGCACGTCGAACACCGCTATGCGGACCTCGCCCAACCCGGGGTCCGGTTCGTGCAGAGCACGATCACCAGCATCGACCCGCACGCGCGCCGCGTCGAAACCGACGCCGGGCCATTCGACGCCGACGTGCTCGTCGTGGCACTGGGCGCCGATCTGGAGCCGGCCGCGACGCCCGGGCTGCTCGAAGCGGGCATCGACTTCTATTCACCTGCCGGCGCGTTCGCCGCACGCGACACCCTGGCCGCGTTCGAAGGCGGACGGGTCATCGTCGGGGTGACCTCCACGCCGTTCAAATGCCCGCCGGCACCGAGCGAGACCGCGCTCATGATGCATGACTACCTCACTCGCCGTGGCCTGCGCGACGCCAGTGAGATCTCCCTCGTCATGCCGCTGCCCACGCCGATCCCGCCCGCGCCCGAGGCCTCCGAAGCGCTGCTCGCCGCGTTCGACGATCGGGGCATCGACTGGGTGCCGGAGCATCTGGTCACCTCGCTCGACCCGGCGCGCAAGGTGGCGACGTTCGCCGACGGTGGCGAGCTGGCATTCGACCTGTTCCTGGGCGTGCCCAAGCACCGGGTCCCCGACGTGGTCGCCGAATCGGACATGTGTGTGGACGGGTGGATCCCCGTCGATCCGCTCACCCTGGAGACATCCTTCGCCGACGTGTACGCCATCGGCGACGTGACAAGTGTGGGCACCCCGAAGGCCGGGGTGTTCTCCGAACGCCAAGGCGGCGTGGTCGCCGACCGGTTGATCGCCCGGCACCGTGGGGCCACACCGGATGCCACCTACGACGGTGTCGGTGCGTGCTACATCGAATACGGCCACGACACCGTCGCCAAAGTCGAGGTCACCTTCCGCAGCGGGGAGCGGCCCACCGGCACCTTCGAAGCACCCTCCGCGTCGCTGCTCGCCGACAAGGGCGACTTCGGCTCGAGCCGGGCCAGACGCTGGTTCGGCACCGACTGGTCCAACTACTGAGGGCAACCGACCCTGTGGTTCCGCGCCCGTCGAGATCGTGCCGGTTCGACTCGATCCCGAACGGCGCCCTGCCGTGAACGCTCGCGCGGAATCCGAGAAACCCATGACCAGCGAGGTCAGCCGCAAGCCATTGCGTCACTACCTCGACCTCACATCACTGGTGACCTCGCAAAAGTCTCGTGATGCGATCGCAGCGGGGAGATCCGCCGGCTTCGTCGGTCAGCGCGCCGTGGAATCTTGACGATCTGGTCACGGGTGACGTCTCCCAGCGACAGCCTGCCTGCTGACAGCACCGGTGGTGGCGGCGGTTGCCGTGGGCACAATGGATGACTCGAACCGACCAGGCGACCAGAGGAGACCGGTGTCCCCGGAACAGAATCGTCCCGGTGAGCGGGGACCACGTCGCATCGTCGACTACCTCGGCGGACCGTGGGTCTGGATCTTCGTCGCACTCTTCGCCGTGGTCGCCCTCTCGGTTCGGTTCGCGGTGCAACCGTCCACGTCGACCACGGCCGAGGATGTCGCCACGACGACCACGGCGTCGACCACCCCGGCCGAGCCCTCATCGACGATGACGCCCACGACGGTCGCGCCGCCGACCTCGACCCCATCAGACACCGTGGCTGCCCCCGACGACACCGCATCACTCGAGAACTCGGGCGTGTGGACGATGCCAGACGAGATCGGCAACGTCCTCAGCTCGGCCAAGGACGACATCGAGACCCTCACCGACGGCACATCGGTGGAAGTCGCAGTGTCCGACGCCAGCGGCGAGGGGCGGCGACAGATCATCCATCAGAACTGGCAGGTGTGCTCCCAGACCCCGGCCGCCGGGCAGAAGTTCACACCCGAATCCGGCGTCAGCTTCACGGTGGTCAAGATCGACGAGACCTGCCCGGACAACGGCGCCTGAGCCGAGGCGACAGGGATCGCTCTGACTTGTGGGCGTGACGGCGACGGGGGAGTGCGTCGAGTGCCAAGCCGCAGGTCGCGCACCGCAGCGAGGAGGTCAGCGCACCCCGAGCTCACCGGACGCTACTGGGGCCACACCCAGCCGTCGCTGTGGACGGCAGGAAGCCGCGTCGAGCACGTCCGGCCGCCGCATCCGGCACGCGTCGAAACAAGGGTGTAGGAATCTTGGCCTCCCGAGCGATGGATGAGTGGTGAGCCGACCGACCGCATCCCGAGACCAGCGCCAGGCACTTGTCGATTTGTACGACTCGGCGGTGTCCGAGGTGTACGGCTACCTGCTGGCCCGGTGCGGTTCGGTCGTCGTCGCCGAAGATCTGACCTCCGAGACGTTCATGGCCGCCGTCGACGCGGTCCGGCGAGGCACCGTGCCCGAGCTGAGCGTCGCCTGGCTCATCGGCGTCGCCCGCCACAAGCTCGTCGACCACTGGCGACGCACCGGGCGTGCACGCGAGCTCGCGGATCGGGTCGCCACCAA
>DASSYG010000268.1:0-2863 GCA_035703405.1 Acidimicrobiales bacterium
TCGCTGAATTGCGAGCGCGGCGGCCCGACCGTGGCGCCCTGCGGGGAGTGCGAGTCCTGCCTGACGATCGCCACCGGCACCTCGATCGACGTGATCGAGATGGACGCTGCTTCCAACCGCTCGGTCGACGATGTCCGCGATCTGCGCGAGCGGGTCGCCTACGCGCCCACCGGCGGCCACTGGAAGGTCTACATCCTCGACGAGGCCCACATGCTCACCAAGGAGGCCTGGAACGCCTTCCTGAAGACACTCGAGGAGCCGCCGCCGAACACGGTCTTTGTGCTCGCGACGACCGAGTCGCACAAGGTGATGGCGACGATCGCCGACCGCTGCCAGCGCTTCGACTTCCAGCGCCCCTCGCTGGAGCAGATCTCCGAGGTCCTCGAACGGGTCGCCGCGGCCGAGGGGCTCCGGGCCGAATCGGTGGTGCCGCTGACCGACGTGAACACCGGTGAACCCGTGGGCGAGGTGGCGACGCTCAGCGGCATGAACCTGGACAAAGCGGTCGGAGTCGATCTGGCAATCGACGATGACGCCGGTGCTGAGTGGTCGAGGACCTTCTACGCTTTCGCCCGGAGCGTCGCGCTGATACCTCACCTGGCCGTCGAATGGTCGGGGCACGGACTCGACAGCGACGAACCGGTCGGCGTGCTAGTCGACCTGCTTCCCCGCATCGACCTCGCCGTGAACCTCGGCTACGTCGACGAAGTGTACGGGCCGCTCACCGACACGTTCTCCAGGGCCCGTGCGATCGACGGCGTCAGCGTCGCGCCGCTTCATCCGCGTCGGTCGATCGCCATGTCGCCGTGGCGGTTGTCGTTGTCGGTGCCCCGTGACCGTGTCGAAGAACTCGCGCCGCTCATCGACACCTACGTCAGCCGCTGGCTCGAAGTCAACGTCGGCGGGGTCGGGTCACCGGTCGATCCGCTGGCGAGCGATCAGGCACGGCTCATCCAACACGACCGGTTCCACCGCAACACCTTGTTCGATCCGTCGTCGGACCCTTACTGGGAGCGGGTGGACCGGGTGCTGGGCCCCGACACTGCCGCCGAACTCCGGCTCACGTTGCGCAGCCAACGCGAACGTTGAGATGCTGGGTCCATGCGTGTGAAACGGGACCTGTCGGTCGTCGACGTCCTTGCTCCCGCACCGTCGATGTGGCGGATGGTCGCACGAGCCCTCGTCCTGCGCTGTCCGCGTTGCGGCGCGGGTGGGCAGTTCCGACACTGGATCCGTCGCGTCGATCACTGCCCGGGGTGCGGCTACACCCTCGACCGCGACCACGATTCGTTCTTCGGCGCCTACCTCTTGAACCTCTGTGTGTGCTTCGCCTCGCTGTTCGGCCTGTTGATCGCCTGCGTGATCTTCGAGGCAGCGCGGAATCCGCTCCCGATGGGGCCGGTGATCGGCGTGGGTCTGTTCTTCGCGATCGGTCTGCCGGTGCTGTTCTATCCGTTCTCGTACACGCTGTGGGCGGTGGCGGACCTGCGCAGTGACCCGTTGCGGCTGGACGAGATCGTCGACGCGGTCGACAAGATCGAGACCGACGGCGCAGGCGACGACGACAAGAGTCCCTGCACGACAGGTCCGGGAAAGACGGCCGGATGAACGAGCAACTCCTGGTCACCGACGTCCTCGCGCCCGTCCCGTCACTCTGGCGGATGGTGGGCCGCGCCCTCGTACTGCACTGTCCGCGCTGCGGCGCTTCAGACCAATTCCACCACTGGTTGAAACGACGCGACCACTGCCGAGGCTGTGGGTATTCGATGGACCATCGCCCCGACTTCTTCTTCGGGGCCTACATCCTCAACCTGGGGCTCACCCTGCTCTCGCTGTTCGCGGTGCTGGTGACGGTCGTGATCTTCGAAGCGGCACAGATCGAACCTCCGCTGGTGCCGATACTGATCATCGGTCTGTCGTGTGCAACCGTGCTGCCCCTGTTCGCGTACCCGTACACCTTCACGATCTGGGCGGTCATCGATCTGCGGAGCGAACCGCTCGAGTTGCAGGAGATCGCCGACGCCCTCGACTCGCTCGACGCCGACCGTTCCGACGAGTCATCCGCGGTCGAACATTCGCGCCTCTGATCCGATGTCGGGCTTCCCGGAGGGCGAAGTGATCGGCGGTGCGGGCGCCCCGCCCGACGAGACGCGCTGCCCGGGCTGTGAAGGTCGGATCGAACCGGGCTGGGCCGTCTGCGGTTGGTGCGGTCGCGAGATCCGGCCGGTGTCGGCGCCACAGCAGCCCCTGCACGCGACGACATCCGCGGGTGGGGACGGCGACGCGGAGTCGGTGGAGCTTCCCTCGGGCATGCTGCTGTTGGAGCGCTATCGGATCGACGTGTTGCTGGGTCGTGGAGGGTTCGGGATCACCTACCGGGCGCGGGACACACGGCTGCATCGGGACGTGGCCATCAAGGAGCTGTTCCCGCCCGCCGCGGTGCGCCGTGGTCAGTCGGTGGTGGTGGCCGACGCCGATCGATCGGGGTTCGAGACGGCGAGGACACGCTTTCAACGTGAAGCCGCGACCCTGGCGCGCTTCAATCATCCGGGCATCGTGAGGATCTTCGAGGTATTCGAGGCGAACAACACCGCGTATCTCGTCATGGAGCTCATCGATGGGTCCTCAGTGGGAGAACTGCTGCGGGAACGTGGCGAACCTTTCGGGGTCGACGAGGTACTCGACATGGTCCTGCGGGTCGGTGGCGCACTCGGAGCGGTTCACGAATCGGGTCTGCTCCACCGTGACGTCAACCCGTCGAACCTCATGGTCGACGGCTCCCAGCGGGTGGTGCTGATCGATTTCGGGTTGGCCCGGCGCTTCGGCGACGACATCTCCGGTTCGGTCACCCGTGCGGTCACCC
>DASSYG010000289.1:0-14815 GCA_035703405.1 Acidimicrobiales bacterium
GAGACGCACCGCGTCGGCCCGGGTGATCCCGAGTGAGAAACACACCGCCGAGTTCGCGGCCGAGCCGCGCCCCTGACAGAAGATGTTCATCTCGGCGCAGAACCGCACGATGTCCCACACGACGAGGAAGTAGCCGGGGAACCCGAGCTGTTCGATGACGGCGAGTTCGTGGTCGATCTGGCCCCATGCGCGCGCCCCGGTCGAGGTGGGGGTGAGGGTGGGTTCTGGGCGGGGGCCGTAGCGGCGGATCGCTCCTTCGGTGACCAGATGGCGTAGGTGGATCATCTCGTCCATGCCGTCGGGACACGGGAACGGCGGCAACGCCGGGGCCACCAGCGCCAGGTCGAACGCGCAACGTCGGGCGATGCCCACGGTCGCCTCCACGGCGCCGGGATACCGGGCGAAGCGACGTTGCTGTTCGGCTCCCGACCGCAGGTGCGCGCCCGCTGCCGCAGGAAGCCACCCGTCCAGATCATCCAGGCTTCGTCGGGCACGCACCGCGGCCAGCGCGGTGGCGAGCGGCTGTTGGCGCGGGGTGGCGTAGTGCACGTTGTTGGTGGCGACCACCTCCACCCCGGCGCGCACCGCCAACTCGGCCAGTGCATCGTTGCGGTGGCCGTCCAGGGGATGGCCGTGATCCCACAACTCCACCGCCAACCGGTCGCGGCCGAACAGTTCGACGAGTCGGGCCAGCTCCCTGGCGGCAACGGCCGGGCCGTGCGCTTCGAGCGCGGCGGGCACCGTCCCCTTGCGACACCCGGTGAGCGCGATCACGTCACCGCCGAGATCGGCCAGATCGCTCAACGATTGCCGGGGGGCGCCTTTGGAACCGGCAAGCTGAGCCAGGCTCAAGGCGCGGCACAGCGAGTGGTAGCCGTCGGGTCCGGTGGCCAGCAACACGAGGTGCCCACCTGCCGGGTCGGGTGCGTTGGGGTCGGGGCGCGTGGGCAGATCCAGGGTCACCTCGGCGCCGAAGACGGTGGGTAGACCGATCTCGCGGGCGGCTTCGGCGAAGCGCACCACCCCGTAGAAGCCGTCGTGGTCGGTGAGGGCGAGGGCCTCCAGTCCCAACCGGTCGGCTTCCGCGGCGAGTTCGGAGGGAGCCGATGCGCCGTCGAGAAAGCTGAAGTGCGAGTGGCAGTGCAGCTCGGCATAGGGCACGATCGGGGAACCGACCCGGGCCCGGTCGCGTTCGGAGTGTGCGGGTGGACCGTCCGGAACGCCCTCTCGATGGGGCGCTACCGGGGCACGACCCGACAGGCGGGCCTCGAGTTCTGCCCACGGCACGGACGCATTGGTGAATCCCATCATCCCAGTCTATCGAACAAACGTTCGATAGACTTTTCAACCCGCCCGCGACGGCTCGCCCGACCAGCGGACGACACTCGCCGGTCGAAAAAGCGTACCGATCAGGAGCTCGGGTCTCGGGATCGGCGGCTGCCCCGGCCGCCATGGCCGAAGGATTCGCCGTCGCTCCAGCTCACCTGGGCCGGTCGAACCGGTAGCGGGTCTGGGCGAAGTCACCTTTGGCGAAGGCGAGGACCTTCGTCGGGCGGACGGCGAACACCAGTGCGACCCCGCCCGCCCCCACGAAGGCGCCGTCGGCCACGTCGAAGTGCCAGTCGCCGTCGTAGTCGGCTTCCCAGGCGTCGGCCAGGTGCTGCAGGACGTGCTCGTCGACGACGCGCTCCGCGAGCCCCTCGACGACCACGTCGAGGCCGGACTTCCAACGGTTGGTGCCGGTGGTGAGCGCACAGTGCGCATCGTGTGCCAAATTCACGGCCTTCTGTTCACCAGAACCGGTGCAGAAGTGCAGCGCCGAGTCACGCCACACCGCGGGCAGCGGGGTGACATGGGGTCGACCATCCGCGCGCACCGTCGACAACCAGAACAACTCGGCGGCACGGATCACCCCGAGCGTCTGAGCCCAAGGAGTGGGACGCGCATCGGGGGCGCCATAACGCGCGTCCAATTCGGCGATCGGTTCACTCTCGTCCATGCTCGGCTCCTCGGGTTCTCGGTGTTGCGGTCGTCAGATTCGACGAATTCGACACCGACGAGTCATCGGTCGCCAGTTCGGTTTTCGGGCCGGTTCAGCGAACGGTCGAGGGCGGATCGATCGAGAACCCAGCGAGTGGTCACCTGGGGAACGTTGATCGAGGTCGGGGTGCAATGGTGCGAGAACTCGTAGTGGAACCCGACGCCTCGCGGACCTCACGGTCGAGTGACGCTTCAAGGGGTGGCGACCTCGCACCGGACTCCGGGTGCCCGGCCGATGCGTCCATCGAGGGTCACGAGGCGGCACCCAAGTCGCTCCGCCACTGCCACATATGCTGCGTCGTAGACGGTCAGATTGCTCCGCAGTTCCCAGGCTCGTCGAGCGACGACTTCATACGGCCAGTACTCGACAGGCAGGTCCACCAGGTCTGCATGGGCTTGGATGGCCTGGTCGGCACTCACCTGCCCGCCAAGCTGGTGCCGACGGATGATGTTCGCTGCCTCGAAGGGCATCAAACCTGGGGCCGCAAGAGCTGCTTCGTCGAACTGACCGGCAACCCAGGAACCGTCGGGCCCTGAATCCAGGAGCAACGCCACGATCGCTGACGCATCGCAGACGACTGGGTCGGTCATCGTCGGTCGGCGTCACGCGCGGCCAGGATGGCTTCACCGTCGAGTCGAATGCCCGTCGTTTCCACTCGGGAGCGAGCGCGGGCGATCACGTCCGCTGCCGAGGGTCGCGATGCCGTGTCGATGAGCATCGTGCGCAGGTATTCCTGGAGCGACTGTCCGGCGCTGGCGGCCCGCGCCGCCAGCTCATCCCGGACGTCGTTGGGTACGTCTCGTACGGTTACCGCAATGCTCACGCTGCCAATCTAGCAGCATTGATGCCAATATGGCAGCACCTATGGTGTGCGACCCCACGGATCGGAGACCCCTGGCGGCCCGATGAACATTCGCGTGACGCCTTCGTCGCGGCGGGGTAACGTCTGTCCTCGTTCTGACACGGCAAGGTCACGCCATCCGGGCGTGGGGCGACTCAGGGAGGATGCGGACATGAGGAAGACCCGACGATTCACGGTGGGATCGGTGGTCCTGTGCACGTTGATGGCGATGACCGTGGCCCCGGTGCAGGCTGCCGAACCCGGCTCGGGGAGCGACTCGTCGGTTCCGGCCCCGTCCACGCGCATCGTCGGCGGCACTCAGGCCCCGGCCGGCGCCTGGCCCTCCCAGGTCGGACTGTTGTCCTCCTCTGTCGGGGACAACTTCCAGGCGCAGTTCTGTGGCGGCACGGTGATCAACCCTTCCTGGATCCTGACCGCCGCTCATTGCCTCGAGGGCGAATCCGCCAACGCCGTCGACGTGTTGACCAACACCCAGTCGCTCATTTCGGGTGGCGTCCGTCATCGGGCGGCCGAATTGCGTACATTCCCCTACTACAACGACCGCAACCTGGACGGGGACTATGCACTCGTCCGAATCGGATCGCCGACCAACGCACCGCTCCAGGCGATCGCCGCTCAGGGAGCCGGCCTCTCGGCGGGTACCTCGGCGGTCACCACGGGCTGGGGAAACCTGGTCTCGGGTGGCAACAACTTTCCCTATGACCTCCAGCAGGTGACGGTGCCGGTCATCTCGAACAGCACCTGTGCGAACTCCTATCCGGGCGCCATCACCTCCCGGATGCTCTGTGCCGGTCAGTCGCCGTATTTCCAGTACGACTCCTGCCAGGGAGACAGCGGCGGGCCGCTGGTCGTCTCCCAGGGCGGCCGCTGGGTGCAGGTGGGGATCACGAGTTGGGGCGATGGCTGCGCGGAGGGGTACCCGGGCGTCTACTCGCGGGTCGCCGCCCAGTCGACCTGGATCAAGGATCAGGTCCGTTTCGGGCCGCACAGCAATGCGGCGGGTTTCGTCCGTGGCACGTGGCGTGATCTGTACAACGCGTCACCGTCGAACACCGATCTGTTCCTCGGCGTCGCTGCACAGAACTCGACGAGACCGGTGGCCTGGCTCGACCAGCAGATCCAGGGCCGTACCTACCAGGCTCGCATGGGCGGGGTGACCCGGTTGTACAAGGCGTTCTTCCTCCGCGACCCGGAGGCGGCGGGTATGGACTACTGGTGGACCCAGATCAACAGTGGCTGGACGCTGTGGCGCGTCGCCGAGTTCTTCTCGCAGTCCCCGGAGTTCATCGGTCGATACGGCTCGTTGAACACCGGCCAGTACGTCGACCTGGTGTACCAGAACGTGCTCGGCAGAGCGCCGGAGGCGGCAGGTCGTGCCTTCTGGGTGCAGCAACTCGACAGCGGCGCCCGGAATCGTGGTGAACTCATGGTCGGTTTCTCCGAGTCGCCCGAGTACGTGCGGGCCACCAAGGCGCGGACCGACGTGTTGATCACCTACTTCGGTCTCGTCCACCGGGTGCCGGTCAGTTCGGATCTGGCGTTCTGGATGACCCAGCCGAACTCGTCGCTGGTCTCCGCGTTGTTCGGTTCGGTCGAATACCACCAGCGTTTCTAGCGGTCGCGTCAGAACGCCTTTGCAACGTTCACCAACGTGGTCAGCCATAGACGGCGGTGAGCCACCAGCGGTGGTGTTGCCGGGTCACGAGCAGCGCGTCACCCTCCGCGGTGACGAGTTGCAGCCGGGCCTGACGTTGGCGTCGTTCGGGATCCCACCATCGCTCGTCCACGGGCCAGGGGCCCGCCCATGCCGTGATGGTCGTCGACCGGCCGGGCCGCGGGTGGCGGTCGTCGCCGGCGAAACGCATCGTGGCCGGCGTGCCGAGCAGTTCACCCCGGCCACTCACCCCGACGCTGGTTCCTTCGGTGTCCACGACCTCCACCGGCCGGGGGGCCGTCGGCACCAGGGTCGGGGACGGAGCGGGGAGGCGTCCGGGCCAAGGCGGATCCTCACGGCCGGCTCCGCTCGACCGGAGGAGGGGTGAACGGGCACCGAGGTCGGCCGTCGCGGTCGGCACGAGAGCCGTTTCGCTCCCGGGGTGGCGTCCTCCTCGGGGTTCGATCACACACACCGCGTCGGGACCGACGAGGGCCTCGAGGCGGGCGACGGCATGGGCGGCCCGCTCGTCGGCCGCCGAGGCTCCTCCCCAGAATCCCAGTTGGGCACCCCGTGCCGGCCGCACCTCACCGGGAGCGAGAAGCACCCGGGTGATCCCGGCCGAGGGGCGCATGCCGTTCGATCCGGTCAGCCACCCGTCGGTCTGCCAGCGCACCCGTTCCGCGATGAGCACCGCCGGTGGGCGGGTCTGTTCTGCGGATCGCCCCGGGCCGTCCAGCCGCCAGCGCCGCTGGTGCTCTTCGGCGTGGTCGGTCGACAAGGTGACGACGACCTGGGCACACGACAGGCCCAGATTCACGAGACGGCGGGCGAAGGAGTCAGCGGTTGCGCGGACGGCGAATGCCACCGCGTCGGCCCGGGTCTCGGGTGGGTCGAAGTCGAGGACGGTATCGACCTCTTCGGGCAGTGGAGTGGGCGCCGAAGTGGTGGGATCCCTGCCTCGGGCGAGTTGCTGGAGTCGGGTTCCGTCGGTGCCGAAGCGCCCGAGCACCGCCGCTGCGGGGAGTGCCGCGACGTCGCCCAGGGTCCGCAGACCCAACTGGGTCCAGGTGGCGAGGATGTCGGGTGTTGCGACGAGCCCGACGAGGGCGCGCAGGGGGAGTGGTGCGAGAAAGGACGGTGCCGTGCCCGCGGGCACGATCTTCGGGGTATGCGGTGCCGCCATGCGCGCGGCCAGATGGGCGATGAGCGGCCCGTCGGCCACGCCGACCCGGACGGTGGAGCGGTCGGGGTCGCCGATCACCTCGGTCACGGCACGGTGGATCCGCATCGCGAGAGCGTCGTCACCGCCGAAGTACCGCGATGGGCCTCGGGTACCCAGTGCCGCGACGCCTGGTTCGACGATCTCCACCAGTGGGGTGAATGCGCTCAACGCGGCGACGACCGGATCGAAACAGCGGGCGTCACGGGCCGGATCCTCGGCGATCAGCAACAGCTCGGGGCAACGACCCTGTGCCTCTCGACGCCGCAGCCCCACCTGCACGCCGACGGCGCGGGCAGTGGGATTGGTCGCGACGATGCCCCGGTGGGACCAGACCGCTGTGGGACGTGCGGGGTCGATCGGTTCGGCATCGTGATCGGGAGTCTGGCGAGCGGCCCGGATCGGCCAGTCCTCACAAATCACCACCAGGGTGCGGGTCATGCCGATCGCTCGACGCGTCGCTGGGAGGAGTCGTCGTGTGACCGGGCCGCGAACGGCACCGGGGCGACGGCCGCCTCGGCGACCGAGGTGACCGTGCCGTCGGGGCCGGGGAGCCACAATCTGGTGCTGCGACGCCGTCCGGGCAGCCGTTTGCCTTCCATGACGATCTCGACCTGTCGACCGGTGAGTCGTCCGGTTCCCGCGCCGAGTCCCTGCCAACCCTCGGCTCGGGTGGTTCCGCGGAGGTCGGCGACGGTGGTGAAGGGTCCGGTCGTGGTGCGGCCGTGGGTGTCCGGGAAGCTTTCGTGTACCCCGATGAGTACCGTGCCCCGCTCTCGGGCCCGGGCGTGGAGGCGCCGTTCGACGGTCGCGGTCAGGTGGACCTGTGGCCCCACGAGCACCAGATCGAACCCGTCGAGCGCGGCGGCGATGCAGTCCGCGGCCCGGCTAGCGGTGCCGCCCACCTCGATGTGCACGATGCGTTCGGTCGCCACTCCCAGTTCGGTGGCCGCGCGCCAGCCCGGACCCTCCAGCCCCAGCACCGCCAGCCACGAACCGGCCCGGCCGGCCGCGACGGTGAGGGTGAACGCGAAGGAGCGGGCGGCGTCGCCGGTGGTCGTCAGGGTCACTCCGCGGGGAAGTCCGGTGGGCAGCAGCGTGCCGAGCGCATCGACGACGGGAAGTGTTCTCTGCCCTGCGACGCTGATCGGGCGGATCGAGTTTCGGAGTGACGGCGGAACGACGGCGGGACGTGCGGCACCGGACATCGATCCAGTATCGAACAGATGTTCGGGTCCGTCAACTGACTCGGTCTTCATGGTCGCAGGTGGTGGGGTGAGGCAGACTGGACCGGTGACGATCCGGGTCTTTCTCGTCGATGACCATGAGGTGGTGCGGCGCGGGATCACCGAGCTGTTGGGAGCGACCGACGACATCGTCGTGGTCGGCGAAGGCGCCAATGGCGATGAAGCGATTCGCCGCATCCCCGCCGTGCAACCCGACGTCGCCATCCTCGACATCCGCCTGGGAGAAGGGGAGCGTTCCGGCGTCGAGGTGTGCCGGGAGGTCCGCTCGGCCCACCCCGATATCGCGTGTCTGATCCTGACCTCCTACGCCGACGACGAGGCCTTCGCCGCGGCCGTCCTCGCCGGCGCATCGGGGTATCTGCTCAAACAGATCCGCGGCTCCGAGCTCGTCGATTCGATCCGCAGCGTCGCATCGGGCATCTCACTGCTTCCCCCCGAGGTGGTCGACGCGACGCTGGCCCGTCTGCGCACCCCTCCCGAAGACCCGCTGCGGGTGCTGACCGGCCAGGAACGCAAGGTGCTGGATCTCATCGCCGAAGGCCGCACCAATCGTCAGATCGCGGACGAGTTGCGACTCGCCGAGAAGACCGTCAAGAACTACGTGTCGAACATGCTCGCCAAGCTCGGGCTGCACAGCCGTACCGAGGCGGCGACGATGGCCGTCCGGCTCGAAGAGCGTCGCCACCGACACCCGGGCGGCTGAACAGACGGGCCGGCGCGTCAGATGATGGTGTCGGACGGTGGGGCGTCAGACGGTGGGACGGCGGACGAGACGGGCGATCAGCGCGGGGTCGGCTTCGTGGCCGTAGGCGGACACGACCGTGCCCCGTGCATCGCATTCAGGGCAGAACACGCCGATCACGATCGCCTCGTCGGCGGGGTCCGAATCGCCTTCGAACCGGAAGACCCGTTCAACGGTGTACCGGTTCGCGTCGTGCTCGGCATGCGGCGCACCTTCGTACAGTCCCAGGTCGGCGGTGTACCCCTCGGCGGCGAGCAGGTTCACCGCCTCGGTCACGGTGTTCGGTGAAGTCGGCATCACCGCCCACCATAGGCCCACGAAATCCTGAATGTAGGCCGACGGGCCAGAGAAGCGGGCCAGAGAAGCGACCCAGAGAAACGACTCAGGCGATTGCCAGACCCGCGGCCAGGCCCAGTCCGGCAGCGACGAGACCGATGGCGAGCGAACCGATCACGTTGATCGCCGCCCCCCGCCAGTCGCCGGACTCGATCAGACGGCTCGACTCGAAGGTGAAGGTGGAGAACGTGGTGAACGCCCCGCAGAATCCGGTGCCCAATGCAATCGTCGCCGCGTCGCTCAGGTTGGCGTGCAGTCCCAGGCCGGTGAGCAAGCCCAGCAGGAACGACCCGATGATGTTCACCGCGAAGGTGCCCCAGGGCAGATCGCCGGTGACCCGGTCCTGCACGAAGCCGTCGAGCAGGTAGCGCGCCGGCGCGCCGATCGCCCCGGCGACGGCGACCTCGAGCCAGACCAGCGGGGTCACCGGGTGCCTCGGGCTTCTTCGATCGCGTCGGAGACGGTGTGGTCGACGGCTGCCTGGTCGACGCCCGTCCGGCCGCCAGGTGTCGGGTCGGAGGTTGGAGCGGCGACGACGGCGTGGCCCGCCGCGATGCCGACGAGGGATGCGACGACGCCACCGACGAGCGAGACCGCGACGTAGATCACGGCAGCACCGGCGCGGTCGTGGCGGACGAGTTGCACCGATTCGACCGTGAAGGTCGAGAAGGTCGTGAACCCGCCGAGGATGCCGGTGGCCAGAAAGGGTCGCAATCTGGGGGCCGGGCCGAATCGCTCCACGAGAAGCACCAGGATCACGCCGAGCACGAACGACCCGATGAGGTTGACGGCGAGCGTCGTCGCGGGGAACTGCGGCGACGGCGTGGGAAACAATTCTCCGAGCGCAGCGCGCAGCGTGGTGCCGATCGCCCCACCGAGCGCGATGGCCGCCATCACGTCGGGACGGGTACGTCGCACTCGGGGTGGTGGAAGTGGTGCTGCCCGCGGGCCGACATGGGGTTCGCCCGGATCATCGGGCGCCAGGTCGGGGTCGATCGGCAGTTCGTCATCGAAGGGGGCCATGGGCTTCCTCGTGGGCCGGTGCCTACCCGGTGAGCGGGCCCTGGGGCAGCCGCCGGCCGGGTTGACGCGGGTTTGTTCGAGGAGCCATCAGCCCTTCTGACGGGCGGTTTCGGCGAGCCCCATCGCCGTGTGACGAGCCTAGCGTTCGACGCGGACTCCGGTGTGGGCGATGGGGCGGGGGCGGGTGGGACCACAGTGTGCTTTGCGAAGAATCCAGAAATATTCTCGATGTGACCGTTGACACGGCACCGTCGACTGCGCGACGGTGGACCCCATACGGATGTCGAAGTTATCTTCGACCTGCACCGGGGGGATCCGGTGAGCATGTTCAGTCAAAACTCGGGCGTGGCGCCAGAACACCGTCGCTACGAGCTGGTCCGGGTTCGCCGTTCAACGAAGTCACCGCTGCGGGGGAGCACCCGTACGACCCAAAAGCCAGCATTTTGGAGGTATACAGAATGCACACCAGAAAGACAATCGGGACGGCTAGTACAGGAACCTACGACCCAGTCGCCAAGACGTTTACCGGCCTTGACTTCGGCAGCATCGCGTTCAGCATCAAGTCAATCGACACGTCGAACTGTACGACTGGGTCGGCCGTGTGCAGCGGCACCGCCAGCCTCTCGACGCACGGGGCGGTCTTGACCTCGACTGCGCCGCCGCTGAACACCGGCGATCAGGTTGGCGTGCTCGGGAGTGGCAGCATCACGAGTATCACCAGTTGTGCATTCCCATGGAACCTGGTCCTTGGCACCAGCACGTCACTGAGCCTGGGGCCCAACTCCAGTGCACCGCCCTATAACGCGACGTGGGCGGTGTTCGAGCAGCAGTGAGTTACGGATTCTCATAGACACAATCCGCGAGTGTCGATCGGCTCAGCACGCAGCCGGTCGGCACTCGCCGCCATACAACTATTAGGAGAGGCAGGAAGATGAAATCATCCGGAGCCATTGGGCGAAATACGGTGCGGCGGGCGGGGAGCGTACTTTCGGCACTCGCAGTGCTTGGCGCAGCAGCCTTCGGTGTGAGCCAGGCCACAGTAGGGTCTGCAGGCGCGGCAGACGCGACGCCCATCAGTTACCAGTGCACGTACACGATTGCCCCCGTCACCGAGGACTTCACGCTCAGCGGAATCGTTGAGCCCGGGCCTGTTGCGCCCGGAGGCGAGATCCACATTGACGACCTCACGTTTACGCACGATATCGTCGCAGGAGAGTACATCTGGATCACGTTGAATGGCACTGAGATCGAACTCGGCCGGACCGCTGGCGACCCGCCCGATGGCGGATTCCCGCATTCGACCACGCCGATCGACGTGACGATTCCGGCGCCGTCGGCGACTGGCCCCTACGAGATCGAGGCGACCTCGATGCGGTTCGCACCGTTCGGCTACCCGCCCGACAACCCTGAACAGTTCACCGTCACATGTAATGTCACGACCAGCGGTGGCCCGCTCGGCACGGTCGATATTGCGGAGCCGACGACGACCACGTCGAGCACGACCACGACCACGACCTCCACGACATCGACCACGACTACGTCGACCGTGCCGCCGACGAACGCTCCGACCGTGCCACCGACGAACGCTCCGACCGTGCCACCGACGACTGAAGAGCCGACGGTGCCACCCACCGTGCCGCCCACGACGCCGCCGAGCGATGTCACCACCATCGACGGTGTCGGGGTCACAAGCCAGGGCTGCGATGTGAGCGTGCCGATCCACTTCGCCGAGGCGGGTGATTACACCCTCACCGTCCGCACGGCAACCGGTCGCGACATCGGCTCCACCGACATCACCCGTGGCGCGGCTGGTGATCACACCGTCGAGGTGACCATCGACGGCAACCACGGCTTGCACCACGGCGACGAGATCGACCTGGTGCTCACCGACTCGACTGGCGCCACAGTCGCCGAAGCCGGAGGCGTCGTCGACGATCCCAACGCGTGCACTCCTGCGACGCCAACCACGACGTCGCCGGGGAACAACGGCACGACCAAGCCACTGGTGCAATCCAACACCGCCCCGCCGGCCACGCCGACAGCGGCGAACCCGGCCTACACCGGCTGACACGAATCATCCGTTCCGGTCAACGGGAAGGTCCCCGGGTCCTGCACAGGGCACGGGGACCTTCCCCTTTCACGCGACGGTGGCAAGTGCGTCGTCTCCACACCACCGACACATCACCGCGCCCGCGACCCTGCTAAAGTCCTGGTTCACTGGTTCGCGCGACGGCAGCGGCGTGCCCAAGGGTTCGAGAGGGTTGGAGTGAGCGAGGAACGCAGCGGAACGACGTCGCCGCCGCGCCCCGCCTTCGGCTATGTGACCAACATCGACCCGGCACTGTCGACGTTCGGTTGGAAGATCGTCGGGCTCGCGCACCTGGCGATGCTCCTCCCGTTGCTGGGGGCGTTCTTCCCCCGTGACGCCTCGACCCGGTGGCCGTACGTGATCGCCGTGAACATCGTCGGCCTCGCCATCATCACCGCGAACCTGGTCTGGTTCATCCGGATGGTCCGCTCCGGTGGCTACCGGTCTCCACCGCCGCTGTGGGTGCTCGCCGAAGTGGTGGTCGTCACGATCACCGCGGCGACCTTGTCGTATGCGATCGGCGGGACGACCGGCACCTACCGGCCACTCGTGTTCGTCCCCCTGCTGTTGATCGCGATGATCGGCGACCGGTGGATGATCGTGGTCACCTGGCTGACCGCGGTCGTGTCGGTCGCCACCGCCGCGGTCGCATCGGGCGCCATCGACCATGGGGTCACCGCGTTCATCTTCTCCTACGGCGTGGTGTGGGGGATCGCCGCGATCATGGTGCACCTGCTGGCGCTGTCGGCGTTGCATTCGGACCATCAGGTCTTCGGCCTCGCCGAGGTCGCCGGCATCGCTGCCGAGGCGAACAGTCTCGTCGAGGGCACCGACCGACTGCTGCCGGTCATGGCCGACTGGGCAGGCGCGGCGCGGGCCGGGGCGTACCGCGTTTTCATCGACGACGCCGGATCGGGCAGCCTCGAACCGCTGTCGCAGTGGCCACCGGACACGATCGTGCAGCAGCCAACCACCGAGACGCTCGCCGACGCGCACGCAAACCGAGGCGTGGTGCTGACCGATTCCGGGGCGCTTCTCGTTGCCGAATCCGATGACGGCGAGGCACTCGCGATCGTGCTCGAAGCGTTGACCCAGCCTTCCTATGACCGGCTCATGACCCAGTTCAATCTGGAGCGGATGGTGTTACAGGTTGGGGTGTTGGTGAACCGCAGCCGGTACGTCGCACGTCTCGAAGACCTCGGTCGCACCGACGGGCTGACCGGGCTACCAAACCGGCGGGCGCTGGAGGACCAACTCGAACAGGCCCACGCCGCGGCGCGGCGCCGGTGCGAACCGCTCTCGGTCGTGATGATCGACCTCGACTATTTCAAGACCTTCAACGACTCGTTCGGGCACCTGGCCGGCGACGACCTGCTCCGCAACTACGCCACCCGATTGCGTGCGCGGTTGCGGTCCGCGGACTTCGTCGCCCGCTACGGCGGCGAGGAGTTCTGTGCGGTGCTCCCCGCCACCGATGCCGAAGGCGCCGAACGGGTGATCGCCGAACTGCACGACGCCTTCCGTCGAGCAGACGATGTGTGCGACATGACGTTCTCCGCGGGAGTGGCGGTGTGGGACGGTGTCGAGTCCATCGACGACCTCATCGGGCGTGCCGACCGCGCGTTGTACGTCGCCAAAGCCGCCGGACGTGATCGGACGATCGTCCATACCAGCGAGACCCACGCGCCTGGTTGAACTACCGCGAGGTGTCGGGGCGAGACCCGGCGAGCAGGTGCCCGACGACCGACCCGTGGTTCAGGTCCAGTCGCGCAGGTTCGCGTGTCGGGGATCCTCGATTTCCAACGGTGAAGCGCTCTGCGGGCGCTCTTCGGGCCGATGCCGTAGATGGATCGAGATCAGATCGCGGGCGACCGACTGGAGGTCGTCGCTGATGAACTCGGCCCCGTAGTAGGTCGAATCGGCCGTCTCCCCGGGGTGCAGCGACCGCACCACGGCTTCACCGTCGACCGGTCCGATCCGAAGGGTGATGATGCCGTTCGTCGTGACCGCACGGTTCATGGCCGAGGTGAATCCAACTCCGTTGACCGACCAGGTCTCGGTGGTCGCGGTGAGGAACTTGCGGGCCTTCCGATTGGGATTCTTCGGCGTCGGTGCCCACTTGAGCGGAATCGTGATCGCGTGGATCTTGCCGAAGGCGTGTTCCGGCGGTCGGTCCGGGTCGAAAGGTTGTAGCTGTGGTTCCATATCGGTCTTCGGTCGGCTCCAGCCCTTGCGACAAGGGTACCCGGCGGACGAGCCGAGATGAGGGTTTGCGGTGGCGTCCCGATCAGACTTCGGTTCAGGTGCGCCAGGGCACCTCGGGCGCGGCGATGCGTTCCAGCGTGGAAGTGATGTCGCCGAAGCGGTCGGTGTCGCCGGCATTCCAGGCGCGTTGGGCGACGGTGATCTCATCGTGTTCCCGGCCCACGAAGTTCCACCACATCGACACGCGCGCTTCGAACGGCAGGCCGCCGATCAACATGGCGACGGCGTCGTCGTCGACCCGCAACGCGACCTCGTCACAGCCCGGTTCGAGGTAGGCGAGTCTTCCGGGTTCGACCGTTGCGCCGGTGACGAGGGCCGTGTCGATGATCTGCACTCGGCCGTCCAATACCACCAACGCGTGTTCGTGGGTGGGGTCCACGGGGACGGTCGTGACGCCGGGTCGGAGCCGGAGTTCGGCACCGACATGGTCGGTGTCGCGCCGGGCCGGCGAGGTGGCATCGCCGAGAGTTCCGACCAGAACCGTTGCCGTCGCGTGGTCGAGGTCGACCTGGGGCAGGGTGGCGTGGTGTTCGAACGCCGGTGAACTATGACGGGTCGCCTCGGGCTGGGCGACCCAGAGCTGGATGCCGTGGTAGCGGCCTTGTTCTCCCCGCCATTCCTCGGCATGGGCCACGCCGTTGCCGGCGGTCATCAGGTTCAACTGGCCCGGCACGATCACCTGGTCCGAACCCACCGAGTCGATGTGGCGGAGTTCGCCGTCGAGCAGCCAGGTGACCGTCTGCAGCCCGATGTGGGGGTGCGGGCCGATCCCGGCATCGGCCGGGTCGGTCACGCCGACCGGACCGATGTGATCAGCGAAGCACCAGGCCCCGACGGTCCGGCGGGTGCGTTGGGGCAGGGCGCGCCGCACCGGAGTACGTCCGACCATCGATTCCCGACTGTCGGCGACAGGGATCGACGGTGGAGCGGGGGTGGTCTGGTCGGTCATGGGTGTCTCCTCGACGGCGTGTGGGCCTCCGCCACTAGTGTGCCCGGAATGTCCGATGAGATCCGTGCCACGATCACCAACTACTGCGAACGCTTCTCTGCCGCCGATCGGGTCGGTTGGCTCGCGTTGTTCGCCGACGACGCCACGGTCGAAGATCCGGTGGGCAGTCCGGTGCGCCATGGGCTGGATGAGATCGGCGCCTTCTTCGACGAATCTCACGGCGCCCCCGATTCGATCGAGTTGAAGCTGAACGCTCCGGCGATCATCATCGGCGCCGAGGCGTCATTCGCGTTCACGATCAGGGTGAATCTGGGCGGGTCGATGTTCACATTGCAGGCGATCGACGTGATGACCTTCGACGATGCGGGTCGCATCCAGAGCCAGC
>DASSYG010000337.1:0-12173 GCA_035703405.1 Acidimicrobiales bacterium
CGAAGACCATCCCGCAGCTCACTCATCTCGCCGCGTAGACCCTCCCGCAGCTCACTCTTCTCGCCGCGCAGCCCAACCCGCAGCTCACTCATCTCGCCGCTCAGACCATCCCGCAGCTCACTCATCTCGCCGCTCAGCCCAACCCGCAGCTCACTCATCTCGCCGCTCAGCCCAACCCGCAGCTCACTCATCTCGCCACGCAGGTCGCGCCCGTCACCTCGGATGGAGGTGATCTCGCGGTGAATTCCTGTCAACTCCCCGCGCACCCCGGAGAGTTCACCACGGATATCGGAAATCTCCGCGCGCACGCTCGCAAGCCCGGCTTGCAGATGTTCTTTGGTAACCGGCTCCTCGACATCACGTGCCGGGAAGTACGACAGCATTTCCTCGACGGCCTCCGAGCGGACGATGGACGACAATCCAGTATAGATATCAGCACGCGAACGTTCGGTGAGTGCCACGAGCATTCCTTTCGACGAACCAGCGACTTTGAGAGAGCAGGAAAGCCGAGATCGGCCTCCGTCGGTTCAATGCCCAGGTCTCCTCGACCTCAAACCCGGAGCGCTCCGGCAGCGACCACGCCGATGAGGTTCCAGCCGTCATCGAACACCAACAGGTCGGCGCGCTTCCCTGGTGCGATCATGCCGCGGTCGGCCAACCCGAGAAGGCGAGCCGGGTTGACGGCGGTCGCCCGCACGACCGTCTCCACGTCGACGCCCCAGGACATCGCGTTGGCGACCGCCCGGTCCATCGTCAGGGTGCTTCCGGCCAGGGCGCCGGTGCGGTCGAGGCGCACCACGCCGTCGGCGACGGTCACGGCCTGACCCCCGAGCGCGAGCGACCCGTCGGGCGCCCCTGCGGCCGCCACTGCGTCGGTGCAGAACGTCACGCGTTCCGGCCCTTTCGCCGCGGCGGCGATACGGACGGTGTCGGGGTGCAGATGGTGCCCGTCGACGATCAGTTCGCCGGTCACACCGGGGTCGGCGAGGCATGCGCCGAACGCTCCGGGTTCACGGTGATGGAACGGCGACATCGCATTGCCCAGATGAGTTGCCAAGGTCGCCCCTGCGGAGATCGCGGCGTGGACGACCTCCGCGGTCGCATCGGTGTGACCGACCGCGACGACCGCCCCGGCGCGGCGCAACCGCGGGATCGCCTCGAGCACCCCGGACCGCTCGGGGGCGACCGTGATGACCCGCAACCAGCCGCCTGCCGCAGCAAGCAGGGCGCCGACCACGTCAGGCGACGCGTCGATCATCGTGTCCGGGTCGATCGCGCCGCAGCGGGCCGTCGCCAGGAACGGTCCTTCCAGGTGGATGCCCGAGACCTGCTCGGCCAATCTGGTCGCCGGATCATCCAGCCAGGTGACGATGCGTCGGAGTTGGCCGACCAGACGGTCGACCGGGGCCGAAACCAGACTGACCAACGACGTCGTCGTCCCATGGCCACGGTGGAAGGCCAGCGCGTCCAGCACTTCGTCGAGATCGGTGGCCATCAGGCTCGCCCCACCACCGCCGTGGCAGTGCAGGTCGACGGCACCGGGCAGCACCCAGGAGCCGACGACGTCGGCTTCGCTGGCGGACGCGCCCGACTCGACCGAAGTGATCGTTCCGTCGTCGATGACGATCCGTGCATCGTCGACGCGCCCGTCGGCGGTGACGATCTGATCGGCACTGACGGTGACGGTCACCGACTCCTCATTCCCGGTTCTCGAAGCGTGCGGCGAACACGGCCCGGAGCGTCTCGACCGGCCAGCCGAGCTTGCGCCACCCGGCCAGCGCAGCGCCGACCAGGCCGGCGTCGTCGCCGAACGCCGCGGCACGGATGTCAGGAATCGCATGCTCCTCCAGGCGGCGCGTCACTCCGGCGATCAACGGGTTCATCAGATCGTCTCCCGCGTTCACCAATCCTCCGCCGATCACGACCGCTCTGGGGGCGAACAACAGCAGCGACCATTCCAGCCCGTCGGCGAGCGCGTCGACCGCTTCATCCCAGACCTGCCGGGCCACCGGGTCGGTGGCGAGCGCACGGTGGACGTCGGCGGCATCGACCGAGTCGACCGCGACGCCGGACGCTTCGGCATAGCGCCGGGCGATCGCCGTCGTCGACGCGACCTCATCGAGTGCCAGGCCACTCGTCGGGCCCGATCTGATCCGCATGCCACCCAGGTCTCCGGCACCGACGTGGTCGGCGACCACGATGCCCGACGAAGCCCCGGCGGCAACGATGCTCGCCCCGATCGACACGAACAACAGGGTCCCCTCGACCACCGAAGCCGCTCTCAGGTTCGCTTCACCCAGCGCCGCGACCCGCACGGCGTGGCGCACCACGACCGGGACCGGGACCACGGCGCCGAGCCGATCCGCGACCGCCACGTCATGCCAGGGCAGCGTCGCCGAGTACTGCACCGCGCCGTGGTACTCGTCGACCTGTCCGGGCACGGCGACGACCAGACATGCCGGGGTCGCTCCCGTTCGCACCGCGGCAGCGTGGAGGTCGGCAGCGATCCGCTCGAGTCGTTCGACGTTCCAGGGTTCGCTCGCCGTGGCGGTCGGCAACCGTTGCACGTCGAGCCGACCGGGCCCGACGACGGCGGTCTTCACCAGCGAGCCACCAACGTCGAGTGCCAACACCACGTCGCCTTCAGATGGCACCACACCAGGTCCGTTCCCAGTCACGACCATCGAGTCTGCCAAAGCCGCTACCGGACCATGCAGTGCACTCGCGACGATCCCGCGCCCCACCCACCGAACGATCGCAACCCGATCGCGCGCGGTCCGATCGGTAGAGTCGACCGACCGTGAGCCACAAGCGCCGTCTCCGCTGGATCGTGGTGCTGGTCGTGGTCGCAGTTCTGGCGCTGGTCGGTACGCTCACCGACTCGGGTGAAGACGAAAACACGGCGACACCGCCGGCCGGCACGGCGTTCGCCACGACGACCGCGCCACTCCCGACAACGGGTGCGTCGTCGACGCGCCGGGACGACACCCAGGCAGCGGCGGCGGGGCCCGCACCGACCGCCTCAGCAGTCCCGGCCACCACCACGACCCCGCCGGCCGGCCCGGTCGCGACCACCCGGTGGATCCTCGGTGGCGTTCCGATCAAAGGCCGGGCACCGAAGACCGGCTATGAACGGTCCGAGTTCGGCCCGGCCTGGACCGACGACGTGGCCGTGCCCGGAGGTCACAACGGCTGCGACACCCGCAACGACATCCTCAGGCGCGACCTGACCGCCACCTCGACCAGACCAGGCACTCGCAATTGCGTGGTGCTCACGGGTGTGCTCGCTGATCCGTACACCGGCAAGCGCATCGACTTCACCCGGGGTCAGACGACCAGCTCCGCGGTGCAGATCGACCATGTCGTCGCCCTGAACGACGCCTGGCAGAAGGGCGCGCAGCAACTGAGCACGGACCGTCGACGCATGCTGGCGAACGACCCGCTGAACCTGCTGGCGGTCGACGGTCCCGCGAACAACCAGAAGGGCGCCGGCGATGCCGCCACGTGGCTCCCGCACAACAAGGGCTTCCGCTGCCGCTACGTCGCGCTGCAGACCAACGTCAAGGCGCGCTACGACCTGTGGATGACCCGTGCCGAACACGACGCGATCTCGCGCATCCTGTCAGGGTGCAGCGACGCTCAGGTCGGCGCCATCGGCTGAGTGACGTCGTCGGAGGGTGCGGTGAGCCCAGGTCGACCCGAACGTCGGCGCCACCAGCGCCACGCATACTCGATCGAGGTCGCCGCCAACAGCACGGCGCACACCTCGACGCCGACCCGGTAGCGGGTGTTGCCGAACGTGAATCCGACAACGGCGACCGTGATCGCGAACTGTACGCCCAGCGGGTACAGCCCGTAGCGCCTCTTCCGCCAGAGCACCGCTCCCCCGATGGCGAGCGCGCCGACGATCCACCAGCTCCACTGTTGCAGCGACACCACCGCGAGCGACCCACGGTTCTCCCAGATGTGATCCACCCGCTGTTGCTGGCCCACGCGCCACAACCCCCAGGTCCGACCCTCGCGAGCCAGGACCACCGTGGGGAGCCGGTCGAGGTGGTCGCCCATGTAGTCGAATGCGGCCTCGCGGTAGACGGCGTCCTGCTCGGCAGCGTTGACGTCCCGGCCCGCGGGCGGAAGGATCTCTTCCAGGCATTTGAACTGGTTGAGCCCGATCGACGAGCCGTAGTAGGTCAGCGAACAATTCCCCTGCGCGAGGGTCTGCCCGGCGCCGGTCGACATCACCACCAGTCGGTCGAAGCGCATCGAGTTGAACACCACCCAGGGCGCGAAGGTCGCCACGGGGATCAGCGCGGCCACGGCGATCATGGCGAGCCGTCGGCGCAGATCACCGGCGGTCGCGCTCCACACGGCGGGGACCAGTACCAGCGCGAACAGCAGCAACGACTCGGGCCGTGCGGACGACGCCAAGGTCAACGCCACCGCGAGCAGCACCAACCACCGCCACTCGTGCTCGGCGCGGAACCGGAAGAACGCGAACAACGCCACGGCGAAGCACAGCGCGAACATCGTCTCCGACATGATCCGGCCGTCATTGACCCACAGGTTCGGGTAGATCGCGGCGATCCCGCCGGCGATCAGTGCCGCTCGGTCGCCGACCACCGTGCGCATGATCCAGACGATCGCGATGACCGTGCCGACCCCGAGCACCGCGAGGAAGTAGCGCTGCGCGAGAGGCGTGTCCAGGCCGAGGTAATCCAGCACCGTCAGCAGGGTCACGAAGCCGGGAGGGTGGTCGGCGCCGGGGATCCAGGCCCTCCAACTCGTGTACAGCAACGGCTGCGCGAACCAGTGGCCGGCCGCGTTGTGCTGTGCCTGCCAGTAGTAGTAGAACGCGTCGCCGGCCAGATCCTGGCGGCCGGTGACCCAGGCGACCTGGAGCAGTCGAACGATGAGCGCGACCGCGGCGATGACGGCCAACCAGACCCGAAAAGCCCGGGTGGGCACGACGACCGCGTCGTCCGCTGCTCGATCGACGATCGGGGCCCCTCTCGTCCGATCCATGGTGGGCGAACGCTAGGAGTTGTCGGCCACTTCCGCAAGCGACACCCGTGTCCGGATGCCCGAACCGTGCCCGATTCAGCGATGTGGTCCTCGTCACACGACCGTCATCGGATCGTCGTCGAGTAGGTCTTGTGACCCATGTCCGACTCCCTTAGGATGTCGTCCTCAACGGCGCGACGGTTGCGTCGCTCATCGACGGACCCAGACGAGGAGACCAGCAATGACCTCTTTACGACGGACCCGATCCGGGCGCGCGGCACGTCGCGCCAGGCTCACCACACTGACCGCCGCAGCGACGCTGATCGCCGCATCGCTGTTCGCGATGGACGTCGGCGATGCCGACGAAGCCGAGGCGAGTCACTTCCGCGCCAACCAGACCACCTGGGTGAAAACGGGCACCGACACGGTGCGGTTCACGCTCACCAACAGTTGGCGTGCCTCGTACTATCCGGTCGACGAAGTCGGCGACACCTTCGACGATGGCACATTCGATTTCGGCGACGGGACGGACGAAACCATCACGTGGGAAGCGATCGCAATCGACTCGGTAAACGACATCGTCACGGCGACGGCCGTCTTCGATCACACCTATGCAACCACCGGTCCTTTCTGGGCGGCGCAGGACAACTGCTGCCGACTCGGATCCGGCAATGGGCACATCAACAACTCCGGCGGCAACATCCACATGCGCACGTATGTGGATCTGTCTCAACCATCGAGCCTGTCGAGCGCCGTCTCTCCGATCGTCGGCTGCCCAGCCGATTCGGTCTGCAACTTCACGCTGCCGGCATCGAATCCCACCTCGGGCACGACCAGTTTCCGTCTCGCCGGTGCCGCTGACGGCTTCAACGTGCAGCCACCCGGAGCGAGCGTCGACCCGGTGACCGGGCTCTACACCTGGGACACCACCGGCGTCGCCATGAGCGCCGATCCTCTGCCGACCTTCTATTCGACCCAGGTGATCGTCGAGTCGTGGGACGGTCAGACCCTCACGGGCTCGATCGCCGTCGACTTCTTCCTCCAGGTCGGGGGAAGCACCACGAACCAGGCGCCGATCTTCGTGGCCCCGACTCCTGCCGACGGCGTTCCCATCGAGGGTTCGGTCGGGGTACCGCTCACCTTCACGGTCGCCGCGACCGACGCCGATGACGACCACATCGTCCTCGGCATCGTCAATCTGCCGGCCGGCGCGACCTTTACCCAGACCGTCGACGACCACGGCTCCGCGACGGGCGAGTTCACCTGGACGCCGACCGCGGTCGGTGACACCTGGGTGATCCTCACGGCGATGGACTCCCAGGGCCTGTCGGCCACGCAGCGTCTGATCCCGTTGCACATCGGCGCAGCTCAGTCCACGACGACGCCGGCACCCACGACGCCGGACACCACGACGCCACCGCCGACAGATCCACCGCCGACGAACCCGCCCGTGACTTCGCCGACCACGGTGCCGCCGGAAGTCCCGACCACGACGACCGCGCCGGTGATTCCCACGACGGTCGTGCCAGACGAGCCGACGACGACCGTCGCCGAGACGACGACGACCGCGGACCCGACGACGACCGTCGCTGTGGAGGTCTCCCCGCAGACGACGCAGCAGCCACCGGCGAAGACCGAGGCTGCAGCGAGCGGTGAGTTGGCCCGCACCGGATCCAATGTCGTGGCCCTCGGTCTGCTGGGCCTGGGGCTGGCACTCGCCGGAGCGGTGGCGATCTCCTCGCGCCGCCGCCTGAGCTGATCATCGACGTCGAAGCGGTGGGGCGGTCCCTCACAGGCGCCGCCCCACCGCTGCCGACGTGTCGGCGGCCGGAGGAACTACTTGTGGTGGGTCGCGTTCGGATCGCTGAGCGTGCCCATGAACACCAGACGCTCGCCGTCGGTGCGGATCGACCGGTTCGCCCCCTGAGGCACGACCGCCAGTGACCCGGCGAACACCTCGATCTCCTCGTCGCCGATCACCATCGTGCCGCTGCCGGACAGAAACGAGAACGACGCTCCCGGCCCTTCGTGCGGCGGCAGCGACTGGCCCGGTTCGAGACCGACGAGCAGCACCTTCATCTTGTCGTCGATGTGCAGGAGCTGCACGCCCGGACCTTCGGGTGAGAATGCAACGGCGTCTTCGTAGTTGGGCCAGTTCGGCATGGGGACCTCTCCATCGAATGCAGCGGGATGGACCGGGCCGGCTCCGACACCCGGTTCGCTCAGCAGTCGAGCACACCCACAGCGTCGGTACAACCTGAGATGCATTCCGGATCTGCTCCCCCGACACGGCGGAAATCACCGTCGGCTGCGGCATGGTGGAGTTCCCCGTGTGGTCACATCCGGTGACCTCGGCAGCGTGTGAGGAGAAGAGCCATGAAGGTCACCCGTCGTCTCGCCCAGGCCGCGCTCGGCGTCCCGTTCATCTGGTTGGGCTACGAGGCCGCGTCCGAGCCGGGCGGCCGGGTCGGTGCTGCTGAACAACTGGGCATCCCGTCGGCCGAGACCGCGGTGCGCTTCAACGGTGCGGCCATGGTGGCCGGTGGCGCTGCGCTCGTGGCGAACGTGCTGCCCCGCGCGGCAGCCGCCGGGCTGATCGTTTCACTGGTTCCCACGACCCTGGCAGGTCACGCGTTCTGGAAGATGGACCCTTCTGACCCGGCGCGGACCGTGCAACGCATCCAGGTGCTCAAGAACCTCGCGCTCACCGGCGCCCTTGCCGAGGTAGCGCTGCACCGCTGACCGTCGCGACGATGAGAGCGGGATCGGTCCGTCCGGACCGCAACCCGGTGTGGTTCATGCGAGACTCGCCGTCATGTCGACGCTGACCGCTGCCCCACTCGCGGAACTCCGGACTCTCTACGAGGACCTGCACGCCAACCCCGAGCTGTCCTTCCAGGAGCACCGCACCGCGGGCATCGCCGCGGACCGGCTCGAGGTACTGGGTTACACGGTGACCCGCAATGTCGGGCGCACCGGCGTGGTCGGCGTGCTCGACAACGGCGCCGGACCGACCGTGCTGTGTCGGGCCGACATGGACGCGCTGCCGGTCACCGAAGAGACCGGGCTCGCCTATGCGAGCACCGCCCGGGGCACCGACCCCGACGGCAACGATGTCGGTGTCGCCCACGCCTGTGGCCACGACCTGCATGTGACCTGGCTGCTCGGTGCCGCGGAGGAGTTGGTGGCCCGGCGCTCGGAATGGTCCGGCCGCCTGTTGCTGGTGTTCCAACCCGCCGAGGAGATCGGTGGCGGCGCCCAGGCGATGGTCGACGACGACTTCTTCGAGCGTTTCGGCACCCCGGACGTGACCCTCGGCCAGCACACCGCTCCGGCGCCTGCAGGTTGGATCCTGCAACGTCCCGGGCCGGCCATGGCGAGCGCGGATATGTTGCAGGTCACCCTGCACGGACGCGGCGGTCACGGATCGACGCCGCAGTTCACGATCGACCCGGCGGTGCTCGCTGCGTCGGTCATCCTGAAGCTGCAGACGATCACCTCACGCGAGATCGACCCGCTCGAGACCGCGGTGGTCACCGTCGGTTCGGTGCGGGTCGGCACCAAGGCGAACGTGATCGGCGACGACGCCGTGTTGGCGCTGAGTGTCCGCACCTATTCCGACTTCGTCCGCAACCAGGTGCTCGGCGCGATCGAACGCATCGTGAAAGGTGAATGTGCGACCGCCGGCTGCAGCACCGAACCCGACATCGCCCACCAGGAATCACTGCCGCTCCTGAGGAACGACGCCGAGGCGATCGGCCGGGTCGCGTCAGCACTGTCGGACCACTTCGGGCAAGGTGCCGTCGTGGAGTCACCGCTGATCACCGGCAGTGAGGACTTCGGGCACTTCTCGACCGCCGCGGCATGCCCGAGTGCATTCTGGTTCGTCGGGGTCACCGACCCCGACAAGGTCTCCAAGGCACTGGCCGAAGGGCGTTACGCCGAGGACATCCCCTACAACCATTCGCCCCGCTTCGCGCCCGATGCCGACCTCGCTCTCGGGGTCGGCATCGAGGCGATGACCCAAGCCGCACTCGCCTGGTTGGCCACCGCCGACTCCTAGCCCGATGACCGATCGCCACCCCCCGACGCCACGGCGCCGGGGTAGCGTGCGACCGATGGGGATCGTGCCGGTCCCGTGAAAGGTTCTTTCGATGGCCACCCCGCTCGCTGACGCTCCGTACTGCAACCCCTTCGAGTCCGCGCTCGCGACCGACCCCGATGGCAACGCCCTGGGTAGCCCGTTGTTCACCGACCTTCGTCGGCAGGTCGCGGACCTGAGCGAGCAGAGTCCCGTGTTGCGAACCGACATGGGGGCACTGGTCACCGGCTACGACGAGGTGCACACCGCGCTGGGTGACAAGCGGCTGCGTAGCGGGATTCCCGAGTTGATCGGGCTGCAGGGGCTCCCGGAGGATGCCGCGGGCGCGGGTATCGCGAACTCGGTGCTCGCCGCCGAGGGTCCACGCCACATCCGCCTGCGCCGGCTGGTCACCAAGTCACTCACGCCCCGAGCGGTCGAGGTGCAGCGGCCTCTCATCGCCACCATCGCGAACGAGTTGATCGACGCCTTCGACCCCGACGGATGCGAGTTCATGTCGGCGTTCGCCGATCATCTACCGATCAGGGTGATCAGCCACATCCTCGGCGTACCCGACGCGGACCACACCGAGTTCGCCCGTTGGAACCAGGCGATGACCTGGATGCTGTCGCTGCAGGTCGCCGAGCACGCTGACGAGATCCAGTGGGGCCTGGGCAACATGGTCGACTATGTGACCGGACTGGTGCAGGACCGCACCGAGAATCCCCGAGACGACCTGGTCACGTCGCTGCTGAAGGTAGGTCGCGAAGAACCACAGTACGAAGACGGCGATGTCGAGCACATGATCATGGCGATGCTGTTCGCCGGGCACGACACGACCCGCAACCAACTCGGACTGTCGATGTGGCTGTTCGCCACCTACCCCGAGCAATGGCAGCACTTGCGTGACGACCCGGCTCTGACCGACCAGGCCGTGGATGAGGTGCTGCGCTTCAAAGGAGCCGTCGATGCCGCACCCCGATTCGCGACCCAAGATGTGGAGCTGGGCGGCTATGTGATCCCCGCGGGCACGTTCGTGACCGTCGGGCTCGGCCACTCCAACCTCGACCCGGCGACCTTCGAGGACCCCATGACCTTCGACGTTTGTCCGATGAGGGAGTCGATGAACACCTTCGGCGGCGGACGCCACTACTGTCTTGGCGCGAACCTCGCCCGTGCCGAGTTGCAGGAAGCATTCACGGCGCTGGCTACCCGGTTCGCCGTGATCGAACTCGCCGGAGATCCCGTGTGGCGGCCACCGATCGGGATCTACGGACCCGACCGGATGCCGCTCGCGTTCACCTCGGCCTGATCATCGCAGCGTCGACCACCCTGATCGTCTCGGAGACCTGGACATGCGCCCACTCCAACCGTCCCTTCGGCGGCCGGCCCGCTCGCTGATCATCGGCGTGCTGGTAGCGGCGCTGACCGTGACCGCCTGCAGTAGCGGAGACTCCGACGGCGGGGCCGACGGGGCGGCCGTCGGATCGGCTGCGACCGCGACCACGGCTACCTCCGCAAGCGCGGACTGGGACGGCGAGATCTCCGCGCTCACCTACAACGTGGCAGGGCTGCCCGAGGCGTTGTCGGGTTCGGACCCCGAGGTCAACACCGCGCAGATCGGGCCGAAGCTGAACGCGTTCGACCTGGTGTTGTTGCAGGAGACCTGGAAGACACCGGAGCCGAACCCGCTCGCCCCGACCCGGGTGTACTACGAGATCCTGGAGAAGGCGAGCACGCACTCCTACCAGGCGCCGATGCCCGACCAGCCGTTGGGCGCCGACCCCGATCGTCCTTCGGCACTGCTCGCCGACGGGCTCGGCTTCTTGTCGAACTTTCCGCTCGGTGAGGTCACCCATGTGCCCTGGGAGGGCTGCTTCGGCGGTGCGGACACCTCCGATCACGGCGCGGCCGACTGTCTGGCCTTCAAGGGATTCGCGGTCACCACCATCACGCCGGCCGACGGTGTCACCATCGACGTGTACAACCTGCACGGTGAGGCCGGCAGTAGCGACAAGGACCAGCCGCTCCAGGCCGACGATTACACACAGTTGGCCGCCTACATCGCCGAGCACTCCAAGGGCCACGCGATCATCCTGGGCGGTGACACGAACCTGCACATCGAGGACGATCCGGAGAATCCCCAGGACGTCGCCGACGCGAAGATCTGGGCTGATTTCCTGGAGGCGACCGGACTGGCGGATTCGTGTGACCCGGCCGACTGTGACGACACGGCGCGTATTGACAAGTTCGCCTACCGCAACGGTGGCGACGTGGAGGTGGGTGTGGTCGACCGGAAGGTCGAGACCAAGCGCTTCACCGACGACGCCGGCGAGCAGCTCAGCGACCACGAGGCAGTTGCGGTCACCTTCGGTTGGCGAAAGGCCGGCTGAGCGGGCCGGGCGATCGGCTCGGGTCGGTAACCTGGGTTCTGACCCGGCCAGCGGTCTGACGCGTGACCTGGCTGGTGATCTGGCTGACCCGGCCTGCTGGCCGGATCGATGATTGCAGCCGGCGCGGCCGGGTCCTGATCACCAATCCGAGCTGGGTTTCCGCCGGGTGGACTTGATGTCGGAGCGCCGCTTCTTGGCTTCGAGCCGGCGGCGTTTCGAACCTTTCGTCGGACGGGTCGCACGCCGCTTCTTCTCCACGACGAGCGAGGCAGCGAGCCGTTCGGCGAGCCGTTGCGCGGCCAGCTCGCGATTGCGCGCCTGGGAGCGGGTCTCGTCCACGCTCACCCGCACGACCGGACCGCACTTGGCGACGATCCGGTCGCGTTGCCAACGGCTGAGAGATGGCGAACCTAATGCGTCAAAGGTCACCTCGACCCGGGTCGCGACCTTGTTGGCGTGCTGGCCGCCGGGCCCACCGGACGTGTCGAAGCGTTCGACGATCTCGGCGCGGGGGATCCGCAGCGAGCGGTTCACCACGAGGTCATCGTCGGCCATTGAACGATGCTCGCACACTCGACTGCGGATGCCGTCCGAGTTCCATCGCGGGTCTCTGGCCGGGTCCGCGGACACGGCGGTATGAACCGAGACTCGCCGGTGGCGACCGTCGACGGCGCCGCACCTTCAAAGTGTGCGAATGC
>DASSYG010000115.1:0-9563 GCA_035703405.1 Acidimicrobiales bacterium
GCCCGGCGGTGCCGGGTTCGGGCAGGCACCCGGGCGCCCACACCGCGGTGTCGGGCAGCGCTTCGATCATCCACCGGTCGTCGACCAGGTCGGCTTCGGGTGGGTCGACGAAGGCGCGCCAGCGTTGTAGCGCCGCGTCGATCTCGTCGGGGTCGGTCGATCCTTCGCCGTCGATGGCGGGACCACGGTCCCAGCCCTTGGCCTCGATGCCGGTCCAGCGGGCGGTGAGACGGGCCGGGTCCTGGTCGTAGTCGTGGACGTCGACGATGTCGGTGTCGACGTGGCCCCAACCGGAGTTGTCGACGACGGGTCGGGTGGGGTCGAGCGCCCGGGTGTGGGCGACCAGTCGACGCACGGTGTCGCGTCGTTCGGGCACCCGGTGCAGGTCCTGCACCCCCCACGACTCGTTGAAGGGCACCCACGCGACGACGCTCGGATGGTTGCGGTCCCGGACGATCGCCTCGGTCCATTCCGCGGTGGCGTCACCTTCGAGATCGCCTTCGATGTGGGCGAGCCAGAACGGTGACGGCAACTCCTCCCACACCACCAGCCCCAGCCGGTCGGCGTGCCACAGAAAGCGCGGGTCTTCGATCTTCTGGTGTTTGCGCACGCCGTTGAACCCAGCGTCACGCACGTAGGTGAGGTCCGCGACGAGCGCGTCGTCCGACGGCGGCGTGAGCAACGATTCGGGCCAGTAGCCCTGGTCGAGCAGCAGACGCTGGTACAGCGGTTCACCGTTCAGCAGCCACCGGCCTGCTTCGACGGTGACAGTGCGGAACCCGACGTGTCCGAACACGGTGTCCTGGATGCGGCCGTCGTCGTCGAGCACGTCGATACGCAACGCGAACAGCGCCGGATCGGTCGGGGACCAGCGTCGGACGGCACCGTGTCGCCCGGACACTTCGGTTCCGGCGGCGCCTTCGAGCACGAGCGCGCCGCCGCTGTCGTCGTCGCCGACGGTCACGCGCACCGTCCCACCCGGTGCACCGGCGATGTCGACGCCGACGGCGATCGTGCCGTCGGCCTCGGCAACGACGTGGGACTCACGGACCCACCGAGGCCCGGTCACCTCACACCAGACCGACTGCCAGATCCCGCTGGTGGCGGTGTAATGGACGAAGAAGGGAAACGTCGCGGTCTGCTTACCGCGGAGCTGATCGGCACGGAACTCGTCGACGACCTGCACCCGCACCTCGTGCACGTCGGCGTCCGCATCGGGGAGAAGCGCGTCGGTCACGTCGCAGGTGAACGAGGTGTGACCGCCACGGTGCCGACCGACCTCGGTGCCGTCCACCCAGACGGTCGCGGCGAAGTCGACCGCGCCGAAATGCAGCAGCACGCGTTCGTCGGTGGCGTGCGCGGGTGGGGTGAACCGGCGGCGGTACCACAGCACCTCGTGAGGGTCGATGGTGTCGATCGTGCTGCGTTCGCACTGGTAGGCGAAGGGCACCACGATCGCCTGATCGAACGACGGCTCGTCGAAGGAGAACTCCCAGGTGCCCTCCAGGCTCGCCCACCGCTCGCGGCGCCGGTCGGGTCGCGGATGTCCAGTGGCTGAGGGGTCGATCCTTGACGCAGACATGGACACCTGCTTAGTTGGCGCGGATGAGTGTCGACGTCCGGACCCGTAAAGATGCCACGTCGACCTCGGTCGACCCCGTGTCGTTCCTGGAAACGACGTTGCCCGCGGCGTTCGCCGCCGCCGCCGATCGGCTCGACCGCTGGCTGAAGAGTCACGATCTGCGGCCGCTGGTGATCGACGTCGACGAGGGTCCGTCGGTGACCCTTGCGGTCGAGGCCGGTCGGGTGGCGGCACGCCCGGTCGGAGCCGCCGCCGACGGCGCTCGGTTGCGCCTGACCGCCGAGCAACTCGGCGATCTCGTGGCCGATCAGGTCACCCCGATCGGCTGGATGGCCAGCGGCGCGCTGGTGCTCGAAGGTGCCCGCTTCGGCGAGCTCCTCGACTGGTGGCTGGTCGTGCGTGCCGCCCTCGACGGAACGACGCCGTACCTCGCGGGCGACGTCGAGCTGTGCGATGCGACCGGCGCGCCGCTCGATCTGCAGCGCAGCTTCCAGGTCGACGACGACCCCGACGAGATGGCACATTTTCTCCACACCGCCGGGTATCTGCACCTCGCCGGGGTCTTCTCCGCGGACGAGATGGCGGCGATCTCGGCCGATATGGACCGTGCTGCGCCCGGGTACTCCCAGGGCGACGGACGGTCGTGGTGGGCCCGGCTGCACGACGGCACCGACGCACTCGTGCGGATGCAGAGATTCGAGGCCGAGTCACAGGCCGCCGCGACGCTCATCGCGGACGAGCGCATCGTCGGGCTCGGTCGACTCACCGGCGACGGCCACGAGCCGCCCACCGGCGTCGAGGCGCTGTTCAAGTCGATCGGGGTCGCCGAGGGAATCTCGGACATCCCCTGGCACAAGGACTGTTCGCTGGGGCGTCACAGCTACATCTGTTCGCGGATGACCGTGGGCATCTCGGTGACCGGTGCCGATGCGACTTCGGGCCGGCTCGCCGTCGTGGCGGGTTCGCACCGCGGCCTGGTGTGGCCCGCGCCCGAGTTGCAACCCGGGCTCGACCTGCCGGTCGTCCCACTGGCGACGGCCACGGGCGACTGCACGGTGCACCTGTCGTGCGCGCTGCACATGGCTCAGCCGCCCGTCGAGCGGCCTCGACGGGTCCTCTACACGGACCTGAGTCTGCCGGTGTTGGACGAGGCGACCGCGGCCGCCGGCGCGGCCCGACTGCGCCAGATCCGTGAGGCCGCGCCCTTGACCGTTTCCCAACCCGCATCCACGGTCGGGGTCTGAGTCGGCCGATCCGACGACGACCCGGCCGGGACGCGTCGGCCGTCCGCGCCGGCCGCGTACGCGGTGCCAACCGAGCGCTCGGCGTCCCGGTTCATTCGCGGGTCACCTCTCGGGCGGTCTTGTCGTTGCGCAGCCCGCGGTACACCGGGTGACGCAGATGACCCGTCGGCGTCCATTCACCGAATGCCACCTCGACGACGATCTCCGGGTCGACCCAGTCCGCGTCGGACTGGCCGGTTTCGTCGACGAACGGGCACGTGGCACGCGAACGCTCTACGAGCAGCGTCACGAGTCGGCCCCGTTCACCCTTGTCGAATCCGGTTCCCACCTTGCCCGCGTAGTGCAGCGCGCCGTCCCGGTGGTAGCCGACCAGCAGTGCGCCGAGTTCGCCGTGGCGCGCGCCCTGGCCGGGCGTCCAGCCGCCGACGACGAATTCCTGGGCGGTGCCGTGTTTGAACTTGCGCCACGCGTCCGAG
Source organism: Acidimicrobiales bacterium (assembly GCA_035703405.1). GTDB lineage: Bacteria > Actinomycetota > Acidimicrobiia > Acidimicrobiales > Iamiaceae > JAFDWI01. The sequence continues at coordinate 3,303 of DASSYG010000115.1, forward strand.
CGGGTGCCGGGCCGGTAGGGCGAGTTGCGTCGTTTCGCGATGACGCCTTCGAGCCCGCTGGCGCGGGTCGCGTCCAACATGGCCTCGAGTGTCGTGTCGGTCCACGACGGCGGGGTCCGCCACGACGGCCCAGCAAGGTCGAGTGCCTCGAGCACGTGGCGGCGTTCGTCATAGGGCAGCGACAACAGCGATCGGTCGTCGAGTTCCAGCAGGTCGAAGATCACATAGGTCACGGGCACGTCGTCGACGAGGCGGGCGATGGCGGTGGGGTCCCGCTGATGCATCCGGGGTTGCAACGCCGAGAAGCTCGGTCGTCCGGCGACCGTCGCGATGAGTTCACCGTCGACGATCGCCTGGGACACCCCGCTCGCCGCGGCGAGCGGACCGATCTCTGGGTACGCGACGGTGATGTCGTTACCGTTGCGGCTCATCAGACGGACGCCGTCTGTGTCGAGATGGGCGATCGCCCGGACCCCGTCCCATTTGCCTTCATAGGCCCAGTGGTCACCGTGAACGGGTTCGCGCCCGGGCACGGCCAGCATCGGTTCGACGGTCCGGTTGCGGGCGCGAGAGGTGACGCGCGCAGTCGACGGCATGCCCCTGACACTTCTCAGAATCGGCACCTGGCAAACGAAGCCGACGGCATCACGCACGGGCAGCTTCGGGGTCGGCTCGGCCCGGCGCCCGGTTTGTGCTCCCGCTCAGCGGGAAGTTTTGAGATCTCAACGGCTGAAAGGACCGCTGTCATGCCGAGCGCCGCCTGGTCGGGGACGATCAGCTTCGGTCTGGTCACCATTCCCGTCAAGCTCTATTCCGCCACCGTCGATCGGCGGGTGCACTACCACCGCATCGACACGCGGACCGGTTCGCGCATCCGGATGCGCAAGGTATCCGAGGCCGACGAGGAGCCGGTGCCGTCCGAGGCGATCGGCTCCGCGTACCAGGCGACGTCGGGGGAGTTGGTGGTGCTCGACGCGGATGAGTTGGCGACGCTGAGCCCGAAACGGTCCAAGACCATCGAGATCGAACAATTCGTGGCGCTCGCCGACATCGACCCGCTCGCCTATGACGCCGCCTATCAGGTCGTCCCCGACAAATCGGTCATCAAGCCCTACGCCTTGTTGTGTCGGGCGCTGGCGGACACCGACCGGGTGGCGATCGCCCAGTTCGTGATGCGCACCGTGCAACACCTTGCTGCGATCCGCCCGGTCGGCGGGTTCCTGACGCTCTCGACGATGCACTACGCGGATGAGCTGCGCGACGCGGGCGAGTTCGACGAGCTCGGCGAGGTCGCCGAGGCCGACGTGGATGGCCGTGAGTTGAAGGTCGCCGAGCAGCTCATCGATTCGATGGCGGCGAGTTTCGATCACGACGCGTTCAGGGACACCTACCAGGACGAGGTCCGCGAGCTCATCGAATCCAAGGCGTCGGGTGCGGTGGACGTGTTTCCGTCCCAGGAGCAGTCCGAGTCCGGTGATGCCGAGGTGGTCGATCTCATGGCGGCGCTCGAGGCCAGTGTCGAACGCGCCAAGGGCGGCGGGAGTGGCAGTTCACGCAAGCGCTCGTCGACACGCAAGAAGGCGTCGGCGTCAAAGAAGAAGGCGTCGGAGAAGAAGGCCGCGACCGCCAAGTCGTCGGACAAGCGGGAACGGAAGTCGTCGTGACCAAGGCGACCAAACGGACTGACGCGCCCACGGGTACCAAACGCGCGAAACGGACTGACAGAGCCAAAGGGGCCAAAGGGGCCACGAAGGATCGACTGGCCGCGTACCGGTCCAAACGCGATTTTGCCGCCACCGGTGAGCCCCGTGGCGTCGCCCCTGAAGCGGGTCAGGGCGAGCCCCGCTTCGTCGTGCAACGGCATCGCGCGTCCCGACTGCACTACGACCTGCGCCTGGAGATGGGCGGGGTGCTCGTCAGTTGGGCGGTGCCCAAAGGGCCGACCCTGGATGCGTCGGTACGTCGCCTCGCCGTGCACGTGGAGGATCATCCCCTCGAGTACTTCGACTTCGAAGGCGTGATCGACCCTGGCCTCTACGGCTCGGGCGACGTGACGGTGTGGGATTGGGGCCATTGGCGCCCCCATCCCGAGGGCGCCGACCCGCTCGCCGCGGTCGAGGCCGGTGAGCTGCATTTCGACCTGGACGGCACCAAGTTGGCGGGCCGGTTCGTGCTGCACCGCCGCGGTGACGGCAACCAGTGGATTCTGGTGCACAAGCACGACGATGCCGCGGTGGATGGCTGGGACCCCGAAGCTCATCCGGCGTCGGTCCGTTCGGGTCGCACCAACGACGAGGTCGCGGCGAACCCGGCCGAGTCGTGGCTCGGCCCGACCGACGACGAACTCGGAGCGTTGGAGGCGCTGGGAGACAGCGGCACCTGGCGGGTCGGCGGCGATGCGGTGCGCCTCACCCATCTGGACAAGGTGCTGCTTCCCGGCGGCGACTCCGCAGCACCGATCACCAAACGCGTCTTCGTCCGCTATCTCGCCACGATCGGGCCGCATCTGTTGCCCTATCTGAGCGGGCGGCCCGTCAACCGGCACCGGTTTCCCGACGGGGTCGACAACGACGGTTTCTGGGCCAAGGCGGTGCCGGCCCGGGCGCCGTCGTGGCTGACCCGCTGGCACGATCCCGACGCATCGTCGGGTCGCACCACCGATTACATCGTCGCCGACCGGATCGCCACGCTGGCCTACCTCGCCAACGAAGCGGCGATCGAGTTGCACCCCTGGACGGCGCGCATCGAGGACGTAACCCGTCCGACCTGGGCGCTGATCGACATCGACCCGGGTACGTCGAGCAGCTTCGACGACGTGCTGGTGCTCGCCCGGTTGCACCGGGTGGCGCTGGAGCGTCTCGGACTCGAGGCGCGTCCGAAGGTGACCGGCAAGCGGGGTGTCCAGATCTGGATCCCGATCGCGCCGCGCTACCGCTTCGACGAGACCAGGGCGTGGGTGAAGGCATTGTCGCGTACGATCGGCGCGGTCGTGCCCGAGTTGGTGAGCTGGGCGTGGCGGGTCGATGAACGTGACGGGCTCGCCCGGCTCGACTACACCCAGAACTCATCCAGCCACACGTTGGTCGCGCCCTTCAGCGCCCGCCCCGCGCCGGGTGCACCGGTGTCGGTGCCCCTGGAGTGGGACGAACTCGACGACCCGGAGCTGCGCCCGGACGGCTGGACGATCCACACCGTCGCTGATCGGTTGGACCAGGTGGGAGATCCGTTGCGTCCACTGATCGGATTGGCTCAGGAGTTGCCGCGTCTCGCGGCGGTGCGTGAGCGGGTGACCGCCGGAGCAACGGCCGCGGCACCGCGCTAGTCATCCGGCCCCGTCGCACGAGTCACCTGGTCACCCGGGTCGCCAGGCACGATCTACGCTCGCGAGATCTGACGGTCCGTCACGTTCCCGAGGAGCTGATCTGAAGTTCGGAATGCAGTTGCCGGTCCAGGCCCAATCGACGATCTTCGCGGAGCCCTGGGAAGCCGACGCGGGCCGAGACGAACTCGCGGCGATCGCCGTCGCGTGCGACAAGGCCAGCTTCGACTACGTCGGCGTGTGCGACCACGTGGCGATACCCGTCGCCAAGTCCGACGCGATGGGCACCGCCTGGTTCGACACGGTGGCGACGCTCGGCTGGTTGGCGGGCATCACCGGCCGGGTACGGCTGCTCAGCCACGTGTACGTGGCAGCACTGCGGCACCCGCTGGCAACGGCCAAGACGTTCGCAACGCTGGACGAGTTGAGCGGTGGCCGGGTCGTGTTGGGTGTCGGCGCGGGCCACGTCGCCGACGAGTTCTCGGTGCTCGGGGTCGACTTCGCCGAACGAGGTCACCTCACCGACGACGCGGTGGACGGCATTCGCACCGCATGGTCCGACGAATTCGGTTGGATCGACTCGACCCTCGGTGCGTTCGGGCAACGTCCCCGCCCCGTGCAACCCGGCGGGCCGCCGATCTGGGTCGGTGGGTCGTCGCCGGCGGCCCTGCTTCGGGCAGCGCGCCGCGGTGACGGATGGTTGCCCCAGGGCACCACCAAGGCCGACATGCCTGGTGCAATCGCCCACATCGCGGAGATGCGTGCTGCGGCCGGCCGGACGGGTGCGTTCACGATCGGGGCGATCGCCCGGCCGCTGTTCCTCGGCGACCCCGGTGGCGACTGGGATCTCGGCCGGGCCACGCTCGCCGGTGACGCGGATCGAATCCGGGCCGAGATCGCCGACTACGAGGCGCTGGGCGTCGACAATCTGCAGGTTCGGTTCCGTAGCCGCAGCATGGCCGAGTACGTCGAGCAGATCGAACGATTCGCCGAGCAGGTCATGTCGTGATCGACTCGAACATTCACGATGGGAGATCCACATGACCCAGGACGTCGGTAGCGGTAGGTCCGACGAGCGGCCGGTTCGGCTGGGAGGCGCGCTGGTCACCATCGTCGACCCGCACCGCGGCCACGAGGTGGCCTACAACCGCTGGTACGAGCGCGACCATTTCTACGCAGGGTGCATGATCGGCAACTGGAACATCTCCGGTGCCCGGTTCGTGGCGACCCGGGATCTCAAGGCTCTGCGCTACCCGGCCGATTCGCCGATCATTCCCGACGCCGAGGCCGGGTCGTATCTGTCGGTGTACTGGGTGCTGGCCGGCAAGTTCGGCGAGTGGATGAGGTGGGCCACCGCGCAGGTCAAATGGCTGCACGAGAACGACCGGATGTTCGCCGAGCGGGATCACGTGCACACCTTGATGTACAAGTTCCGTACCGGGTACGAACAGCCCGACGGGGTGCCGGTCGAGTTGGCCCTGGATCATCGCTCGCCTGCCGTGGTGCTGGTGATCGGCCAGCCCGCCGATGGCACGTCACTCGACGACATCGACGACTGGTTCGGTGGCCGGGATCTGCCCGGCGCGGTCGGCGCCGAGCTCACGCCCCTACCGCTGCCCAAGGACGTGGCCAAAGGAGTGCAGGCCAAAACCGAGGCCGACCATTTCTGTCAGCTCTGGTTCGTCGATGAGAAGATCACCGATGTCTGGGACGACCGTTTCGCCTCACTCGGCGACGAGTTCGCCGCGACGGGCCTGGGTGAGCTGACCCTTGTCGCGCCGTTCCGGGCGACGATCCCGGGTACCGACACCTACACCGACCAGCTCTGGTAGCCGACGTCGCACGAGCGGTGCGCCTCGGCTCGACCTCGAATTCCAGACGTCCCAGTCTCCTATCCACCGCCGAAATGTGGAGTGATCTGCCGCTTTGAGGCGCAGACGGCTACAAATTTCGGGACGCTCTTCCGCGGCTAGCGTTCTTGCCCATGGCCGAGGCGTTGCGACCGTTCTTCACGTTCCAGGGCGGGGTGGGCGCTGCGGCGCTCGAGTTCTACGGCGAGGTGTTCGCTGACTTCGAGGTGATCGCCGACCAGCGCTACGGCGCCGAAGGCCCGGGCCCCGAGGGCACGATCATGGTGGCGACATTCCGGGTGGCGGGCACCGAAGTGAGCTGTTCGGATTCGCCGATCGACCACGAATGGGGCTTCACCCCCGCGGTGTCGTTGTGGGTCGAGACGACCGACGAGGCCGAACTGGAGTTGCTCTTCAGCGCCCTCTCGGTCGGCGGCACCGTCTACATGCCGCTGGGCGACTACGGGTTCAGCACCCGCTTCGGCTGGGTCGGCGACCCCTTCGGCGTCACCTGGCAGTTGAATCTTTCCTGACCAAATCGACAACCTTAGGTTGTCTCTGAGTCAGCGACAACCTAAGGTTGTCGCCATGACCGATCAAGAACCCTCCCAGATCGTCGGCGACCTCCGCCTCGACGACCTCATCGCCGCCATCACCACGGTGCATGACGAACCGCTCGACCAACTCGTCGACGCCGTGCTCGCCGGAGAACACCTCGGCGAGCTCGCGGATCACCTCATCGGGCATTTCGTCGACCAGGCCCGGCGTTCGGGGGCGTCGTGGACCGAGATCGGACGCAGCATGGGCGTCACCAAGCAGGCGGCGCGAAAGCGCTTCATCCCCCCGGACCATTCGGCGAGTTGGAATGCCGAGGGAGGCTTCGAGCGCTTCACACCCCGGGCCCGCAATGTCGTCGTCGCCGCGCACAACCTGGCCGGTGACGCCGGTGTCGCCGAGATCGTCCCCGCGCATCTGCTGCTGGGTCTGCTCGAAGATCACACCTCGGTCGCCTGCACCGTGCTCGACACCCTCGGTGCCACCGCTCCGAGGCTGCGCGAGGCGGCCGAGCCCGAGTTGCCCGCCGCGGTCGAC
>DASSYG010000173.1:0-6344 GCA_035703405.1 Acidimicrobiales bacterium
TGCCCGCCGCCGTCGATGCGCCGCCGAATCTGATTCCCTATGACCTGGCGTCGCGCAAGGTCCTCGAGTTGACCGTGCGTGAGGCGCTCCGACTCGGACACAACTACATCGGCACCGAACACCTGTTGCTGGCCCTTGTCGAACACGAGAACGGCTCGGGACCCCTCAGTGGGCTGGGCGTGACCAAGGACGACGTCGAGGTTGAGATCGCCAAGATCATGGCGACGGTGACGACGTCGTCGGACTGACCGGCCACCGGCGGACATCGTCGGCCCGATGGCGGTCGGCGGCTGACCCCTGCCGAAATTTGTAGCGGAATGCGCCTGTGAGCGGCTTTTCGCTACAAATTTCGGATACGCCAGCCGGGGATCAGAGCGACGGCCGGGCTTGGTCGGGTCAGTGCAACAGGGCGGGGGCGGGTTCGCCGGACATCTCGGGCGGTTCCGGGTCGACCTGGGTTTCGGTGTCGTCGATCTTGTGGGGCAGCAACCATGCCGGAATGATCGTGAGCGCGAGGATCACGAGTGCGACCGTGAAGGTCACCCCGAACCCGTCGGCCACAGCCGATGGAGTGGTGACGTGCTCGGTCTGGTTGGTGAGCACCACGGTCATGATCGCGGCGCCGCCGGCGCTGGCGACCCGCTGCATGATGTTCAACAGCGTCGATCCCCGGGCGATGGTCGGGCCGGTGAGGGTCTGCAAACCGGCGGTGAACAGCGGCATCATCACCGCACCCATGCCGAGACCGGTCACGAACAGTGCGGTCAACAGCAGCGGATAGGGCATCGTGGCGCTGATCTGGGTGAGCACGATCATGCCGAGACAGATCGTGATCACCCCGGGCACGACGACTCTGGAGATCGGCATGCGGTCGGCGAGCTTGCCGGCGATGGGCATGGTGATCATCGCCCCGATGCCCTGGGGAGCGACCAGCAGACCGGCGTGCAGGGTGTCTTCGCCGCGCACCTGTTGGAAGTAGCTGGGGAGCAACAGGTTGGCGCCGAAGAAGGCCATCGCGAACAGGAACGTGGCGATCACCGACATGGTGAGCTGTCGGTTCTCGAACAGGCGCAGGTCGAGCAGTGGATGCTTCGGCTTGAACGCGTGTCGCACGAAAAGCGCGATCAGGATCGCACCGACGAGCGCCGTCGCCCACACCTGCGGGTCGGTGACCGTGCCCTTCTCGGGGATGACCGACACCCCGTACAGCAGCAGCGCCAGGCCAGGGGAGAGCAGCAGCATCCCGACGAAGTCGAAGGTCTCCCCGGGGCTCGGGACGTCCTTGGGCAGCACGATCACCGCGTAGATGACGGCGAGGATGCCGATGGGCACGTTGATCAGGAACACCCAGTGCCAGCTGGCGATGTCGATGAGCCAGCCACCGAGGATCGGCCCGGCGATAGGTCCCATCAGCATGGGCACGCCGAGCACCGACATGACCCGACCTACCCGTTCGGGCCCGGCGGCGCGGGTCATGATCGTCATGCCGACGGGCATGAGCATGCCGCCGCCGAGACCTTGGAGCACCCGGAAGGCGATCAGCAGGCCGATGCTGTTGGCCGCGGCGCACAGCGCGGATCCGATCGTGAACAGGATGAGTGCCGCGATGTAGATGCGTTTGGTGCCGAAGCGGTCCGCCGCCCAGCCCGACATCGGGATCACCGTCGCCAGCGCCAGGGTGTACGCGGTCATGGTCCAGCCGACAACGGCGTAGCTGGTGTCGAACGCCTCCATGAAAGTCCGCAATGCGACGCTGACGACGGTGATGTCGAGGATCGACATGATCGCGCCCAGCACGACGACCCCGGCGACTTTGAGGACCGCCGCGTCCAGGCCTGTCCCTGACGCGGGAGAGGCGTGGGTGGCGTTTGGTGAGTTCGACATGAGTGCTATTCCTGATGGGGACGGCTCGAGCACGGATGGATAACCGGCGGGTCGACGTGACCCGGTCGGGCAGTACAGAATCGTGGCCCGATCCGGTGGCGGGACGCCAGAATCGGATCGGGTCGGTGAGAAAGAAGGATGGGAAGTGCGGAGATCCGCTGCCGTGATCGACGGGCGGGCTCGGGCCCGGACGACGGTCTGAACGTCAACGTAAAGGGATTACTTGGCGCCCGTCAAGTTGATTTCGGTAGGGTGGTCTTCGTGGACGCCGCCGTCGATACCCGCAGCCAGATCCTGGAGGTGGCCCGGGAACTGTTCGTGACCAGGGGTTTTGCGGCGACGACGACCCGTGAGTTGGCCGAGCGACTGGGGTTCACCAAGGCGGCGCTGTATTACCATTTTCACACCAAGGACGACCTGTTGGCGGCCTTGGCCGAGCCCATGATCGACCGGATGCATGCCCTGGTGGACGGCACCACCCCCACAGCTGAACCCGAGTTGCGCGCTTCGTGGTTGGCCACCTACATCGACACGATGTTCGAGTACCGGGATCTGATCGGAGTGTTCCATCAGGATCCATCCGCGAAGCAGGGACGGGTCGCAGACGAGTTCGCCGTCGTGTTCGAGGGGATGCTGCGGCTGCTGTCCGGCGAGGCCGAACCCGACGCGGCGGCGCGCACGCGGGCCCGGGCCACGCTCTCAGCGGTGATGGGCGGTCTCGTGCATGCGTCGGCCGATGAGGATCCCGACGACGTGCGGGCGGCGACCTTGGTGGCCGCATGTGGAGCACTCGGCGTGCCCGTGCCGTCGTCCTGACTCGTCCAGCATCGCTGGCCATCGTCTGGTGCCGTCTGGCGTCGCCTGGGTGGGGCGGGGTTCAGGCGGTGGGAATCCAGTTGCCGTGGAAGCCGACGGGGACCCGTACCGGTAGCTGCACCGCGGCGACCGGGTCGAGGGTGGTGGCGTCGACCACCTCGAGGCGGGAGGTGTCGGTGCCGGCGTCGTGGCTGAACCCCATGAGCACGCCGTCGTGCTCGGCGGCATCGGGTGAGTTGGGCACGAACACGAACTCGCCCACCGTCGACCCTGACCCGAAGGTTCGTGACGTCGACGTTCCGGTGGTGGCGTCGTGGCGGTACAGGGTGTTCTCGACACCGACCGCCCCCTCGGTGTCGTTGCCGATGCCCACGGTGTAGCCGTAGCGGTGGGGCGTGCCGAACAGCCGCTCGTCGATGCGGGGGAACTCATGGCCGCCTTCGGCCAGCGGCGCGGTTCTCACCGTGCCGGCGCGGCGGTCCAGCGTCCAGCGTTCGAGCGTGGGCCGGCCTTCGTTGGGGCCGTTGAAGTCGGTGGCGAACATCCGGTTGTGGCGCACCAGGTCCAACACGACGGTGTCGCCCTCGTCGTACGCGTTGAGGGTGTGGAACACATAGCACGGGTCGATGTCGAACCACTGGGTGTCGGAGCCTTGCCCATCACGGGGCAACAGGCCGATTCGTGCCGGGTAATCATCGGCCCACCGATACGGCAGGTTCGCCCCGGCCATCGCCGCGTCGAGGTCGAAGACCACGGGCAGGTCATAGATGACGACCGAGGACGCGGTCACCGCGCAGTCGTGCAACATCGGCGCGCCGGTCGTTTCCACGTCGACGAGTTTGGTGATGTGGGCACTCGGGTCGAGCACGCTGTAGCGGACCTTGTTGCCCCACGCCCAGTAGTACGACACGGTGTGCAACTCGCCGGTGGTCGGGTCGAGGTGCGGGTGGGCGCTGAAGCCGCCGCCGAGGGTGCCGTCGAAGTCGCACGGGCCGATGGTGTCGAGCTCGTCGGTCAGCTCATAGGGGTTCGACCCGGCTTCGACGATGGCGAAGGTGCGCCCGGCGTGGCCGATGATGTTGGTGTTGGCCGAGAAGTCGAAGTCGCCGTTGATGGGGCCAGGGTGGGGCGGTTCGCCCAACTCGGCGGCGACGCTCGCGGAGCGGACCCAACGATTGCGATACCACTCGGCGCGTCCGTCGCGGATGCGGAGGCCATGCACCATGCCGGTACCGGTGAACCAGTGGTACGTGGCCGGGTCGACGCCGCCGATCGGGTTGGGCCCGTTGCGCAGGTAGCGGCCATCCAGGTGGTCGGGCAGGGTGCCTTCGACGGGAAGATCCGCGATGGTCTCCTCGGTGGAGACCGGCGCGTACACGCCGGATAGGTAGCGATTCGACGTACCTGTGGCGTCGGGTTCGGTGGTGGTCATGTCGGCTCCTGATTCAATAACGCTGCTATGCCATATTCATAGCGATGATATGGCATCCTGTCAATGTGCCTCGTGTTGCAGATCCTGCCGTGCGTGCCGCGCTCGTCGAGACCGCGGCGCAGATCCTCGCGACCGAGGGTCCGTCTCGATTGACCCTGCGGCATTTGGCGACCCGGGTCGGCACGTCGACCATGGCGATCTACACCCATTTCGGTGGCATGGATCAGCTCCGACTCGAGGTGTGCACCGAGGGCTTCCGCCGGCTGGCTGCCCATTTGGCCGCCGTGGCGCGCACCGACGATCCGGTCGCGGACCTGAATGCGCTCGGCGCCGCCTACACGACGAACGCCCGCCAGAATCCGCATCTGTACCGGGCGATGTTCCTCGATCGACTGCCGGTGACCACACCCGTCGACGTCGGCTTCGGGCTACCCGGCGAAGGTGCCGTGGCAGGTGGCGTGATCGACGACGAGGCGATGGCCGGGGTCACCTCCGAGCTGATGGCCGAGAGCATGGCGACCTTCGAGGTGCTCGTCGAGGTGACCATGCGTTGTGTGGACGCCGGCCGTTTCAGCGACCCGAGAGATCCCCGGACGCTCGCGGCGGAGTTGTGGGGCGCCACCCACGGCATCGTCGCGCTCGAACTGGCCGGGCTGATCGACACCGAGCACGCCTCGGTCCTCCTGGCTTCGACCGGCCGTCACCTGGCCCTCGCGTTCGGGGATGAACCTGCTGCGCACGCGGTGTCCACCGCGGCGGCTGTGGCGGCCCGAACTTCCTGAATCGACTGGCCGCATCGGCCTACGCTGTCGGCCCTCGGATCGGAGAGTCATGGGACGACTGCGCTACATCACCAACGTGTCGCTCGACGGCTACATCGAAGATCGCAATGGGGACTTCAACTGGAGCGAACCCGACGACGAGGTGTTCGCCCACACCACCGAATTGTTGCGCCCTGTAGAGGTGCATCTGTATGGGCGCCGGCTGTACGAGACGATGGCGGTGTGGGAGACCGACCCGTCGTTCGCCGCCGCCTCGGATCTGCTGGCCGAATTCGCGGCGGTGTGGGCCGACGCCGACAAGGTCGTGTACTCGACGAGTCTCGAAGACGTCGTCACGGCACGTACGCGGATCGAGCGACGGTTCGACCCCGATGTGGTTCGCAATCTGAAGGCGTCGGTTGATGGTGACCTGTTCGTCGGGGGAGCGGACGTCGCCGGCCAGATGGTGGCGGCCGGACTGGTGGACGAGTGTGAATGGCTGGTGCGTCCGGTGCTGCTCGGCGCAGGCAAGCCGGCGCTGGGAGACATCGGCCGGGTCGACCTTGAGCTGGTCGACGAGCGGCGTTTCGCCGGCGGGATCGTGTCGTTGCGCTATCGGGTTCGGAACTGACGGATTGCCGGGCGCCCTGCCCGCGGGCACGACCATGGGGCGAGAAGCCGGGCGCGGCTCGTTGGCCGGTGCGGCCGTGACGCTCAGCCGGGCCGGGTGAAGGTGCGACGGGCTTCGGCGACGAGTGGCCTGATGACGCAGTCGGTGGCGTGGTCGTTGATCAGTCCCATCGCCTGCATGAACGCGAACACGGTGGTGGGGCCCACGAAGCGCCAACCGCGACGTTTGAGTTCGCGTGCCAGCACCTTCGCGGTCGGCGACGTCGTGGCGCTCAGAGGCGGTGCGGCCTCGTCGGGATCGGGCTCATAGCTCCAGAAGAACGCCGCGAGGTGCTCGCCGCTGGCTTCGAGCTCGACAGCGCGGCGCGCGTTGTCGATAGTGGCCTCGATCTTGCCACGGTGCCGGACGATGCCGGCATCACCCAGGAGCCGTTCGACGTCGGCGTCGTCGAAGCCGGCGACCACCTCGGGGTCGAACTGCGCGAACGCGGCCCGGAAGTTCTCGCGTTTGGCGAGGATTGTGCGCCAGCTCAGCCCGGACTGGAACCCTTCGAGGCAGATCTTCTCGAAGAGTCGCCGGTCATCGGCGACGGGGAAGCCCCATTCGGTGTCGTGGTACGCGAGGAATTCGGGGGCGGCGCCGGTCCAGCCGCAGCGGGGTCGGCCATCGGGGGCGATGTAGGGGTCCATGGGTTCCTCGGTCGTGGCGTGGCGAAGTGGTTTCGCCGGCTATGGGTCTGGGGCAAAACTAGGGTCGTGGCGTGTCGACGGCCTTCAACAGGTATCCCTATGTTCAGGTGTTCCCGGACGAAGACCGACTC
>DASSYG010000402.1:0-7601 GCA_035703405.1 Acidimicrobiales bacterium
CGATCGCTGAGGCGACTGCGGGCGCGTCTGGTCACCAGCAGAACAGTCACTTGCGAACTCTGCTCTGAGGTATATCTGGGAGCCGATCGGTCAGACGACGGCGAGTCTGGCCAGCAATTCGGCCTTGGCCTCTTCGAAGGACTCGTCGTCGATCTTCTCGTTCTCGAAATCCTCGTGGAGGATTCGGAGCTTCTCGATGATCACTTCCTGGGTTTCGCCACTCACGGGCTGCACCGAGTCGATCTCGAGCTCATCTTCCTCGTCGGGCTTGGTGAGACGCTTCTCGATCTTGGCCGCCTTGCGTGCCTTCTTGTTGCGGTCCCGTTCGTTCTTGGCGAACGTGCTACGCGAGTTGCCCATGATCGACCTCCTGGGAAGCGGGGCCAAGTGTTCACCCGACGCGGCTGGGGCCGCGACCTGGCACAACACTCGACGGACACGAATCGGCAGGCCGTGGAAACGGCGCCAAATTCCTGGATTTCTGAGTCTACCGGACACGCACTCCGAAACCGTGGTCCTGGTGGTGCACGACGGCGACCAGCGGATGAGGAATCCATCAAAAGCCCAGGTCAGAGGTACTTGAGTCGTCAGGTGGGGCCGACCCGGACTGTCTCCCAGCCACGTGGACCCACCGTGACATCGAGCTGCCAGATACCGGCCTCGGCGTCGAAGCGGACCGCCGCATCGGGCGACGTGGGCGCCGTCTGAGCCCAGCCCGTGATCGTGACCGTTTCGCCTGCGCCTTTGACGACCAGGCGCCACCCGTTCGGGCCGTTCTCGTCGGAGCGGATCTCGATCCGGGCGTCGCCGGCGGTGGCGAACTTCGTGACGTCACCGAACACGGCCACATCGCCCTCCAACACCGGTGCCAGCACGAAATAGGCCCAGTCCTCACGGTCGAGGGTGATGTCGAAGATGGCATCGTGCGCGAGCCGTGCGGCGGTGCCCTCGCGCCAGTCCCAGCAGATCACGTCATCGACCGGGGCGCTGTCACCCAACGCGTCGAAGCGCACGGTGCCGGCGATCTCGTCGTCGGTGGGGGTGGCATGCATCACCGTCACATACGACCACCGGCCGACGTCATGGCCCGAGTAGGTCTCGGCGATGAGCAGGGTCGGGTTGAACGCCGGATTCGCGGCGATCGACGGACTCGTCGAGGCGATCGGCACATCGGGCTTGACCAGTACTCCGTCGGCCCGACAGGTCGCCATGACCAGACCGACGTCGTGGCGCCCCACCCGGTCACCCAGTCCGACCGGTCCGGTCGACAGGGCGGAGAGCAACGCTTCGGGCGCGCCGGTTTGCCCAGCGACCTCGGGGTCGGTGCGGAACACGTCCTTGTAAGGCATCAATCCGAGCGAGCGGGCCAGTGCGTTGGTGGTGCAGAACCACGCCCAGAGTTGGCCCGGTGTCGCGATGTAACCATGGTCGCCACAGGTGCGCACCGAGGTGACCTGGCTCAGCGTGGTGGTCTGGGCGAAATCGGCCGGGGTGGCCATGCACCATTGCAGGGTGATGCCTCGCTCGGCGGCCGCGGCGTCGATGCCTTCCTGCCAGGCACGCGCCCGGCCGGGTTTGCTGCGCAGGTCACGCACGGTGTGGAACACCTCGACCATCCAGTCGTGTTCGAAGGTCTCCACGCCCCAGGCGACGCACTGGTCGAGCCAGTGCTCATAGCCTTCGGGGGTCGAGGGAACGGCCACGCCGGTATCGGCGTCGCGATACACCGGTACATCCTTCGTGATAGCCGCCGTGGTCGACAGATGGCGGATGTGGGCGACCAGCGGTGGGTCACCGAGACGGGCCCGCAACGCCGCGACGCCATCGGGGAGGATGTCTTCGCGGGCTTCCCAGGCCACCATCGGACTCGGCGGCACGACCCAGTCGTCGGTGTCGAAGGGGCGCAGTTCGGTGTGGGGGTAGAACCACGAATCGAGCTGCACCGCCCCGATCGGCACGTCACGCATCCGAAGATCGTCGACCGCGGCCACTATCGACCCGGGCACATCACCGGCGAGTCCCCGCCCGGTGTCATCGTCGGGTTCGGTCTTGTACCAATAGGCGGCGCCGTTGTCGGTCCAGTAGGACACCTTCTCGGCGAGCGCATCGGCCCAGCGCCCCGGCCGGATGGTGCCGGCCCGATCGGTGAGCAGACCTCCCCAGGTGGCGATGCCGCTGCGGATGTCGGGTGCGCCGATGAAGGCGAACTCGGTGGCGAACCCGGCCGGAACCTCTTCGAGATCGCCGTGCCAGCCACAGCGCAGCGTGCCACCGTTGAGCCCGATGATCTGTTCGTGGAAGTTGTCGAGCGGGGTCACGATCAGCGCCTGACCGTCGGGCATCTGCACGCACAAGGGCCAGCCCGTCGGTGGTCGGTGGGGGAGCAGGAAGAAACCATCCAGCGACGCGTCGACTGTGGCGGGAAGTCCGAACTCACAATGCTGGAACACCACACCGGTGAGATCGCCGGGTTCGACTCCAGGGTCACGGTCGGCGGGGGTGAACGTGGGCCAGGCGACCGACGGCTGGTCGAAGGCACCCGTCGCCAGGTCGGCGAGGTCCTTCGTCGCCTCGGCTCGCAGCACGATGAGCGGTCGGTCGACATACGCGCGGAGCGATCGCCGGACCGTGCCGTCATCGACCACCACCTGTTGCGCGTAGCCCAGGTCGTCGGTGACCTCGGCCGGTGTGGCCGGTGGGGTCGCCACGGTGACGCCGGGATCGCCCCGACCCAGAACATCAACGCCGTCGATGCCGATGCGCACCGATCCGTCGTCGTCGATCCTGATGCCCAGTCCGTCCGCGGAGTCGAGTCTCATGACCGCAGACGGTAGAGCACTTCACCGGCATCGGGGACCACGAGCCAGTCGGGGTCGTCCGCGTATGCAGCGACGTCGATCGAGGCCGGGTCGGCCCAGTCCAGGTTCACCGCGCGGGTGCGCGCCTCGGACACCCCCGAAGCCAGCGTGACCGACACTCGGGGCTGCTCACCGGCGAACGGATCCCACGTGCCCGCACCCCGAAGGTGCGTCGAATGTGCCAACTCACCCCAGGGCAGGTGAGCGAAGCGGTCCCACTGGGCGGCGAAGTACTCGATCGTGTGATAGCCGATCTCCTCGACGCCTGGATGCATCGGGGTCAGCTCGTGCAGCCGGGGCGCATACAACACGACCCGGCCACCGTCGGCGACGACCGGTTCGACCTTGTAGAAGCCTTTCGCCGCGGTCCACAGATCGTCGTAGCGGTCCGAGATGATCGACAGCACGTTGCGCACTGGAGCGTCGAGGTACTTCACATGAGTGAGTTTGGCGATCTCGACGGCTTCGGCCCAGGCGGCCTCCGGGGTGCCGTAGGCCGCGGCGTGCAAGCTGTCGCCGACGTCGGTGACCACACACAACGCCCGGCGGGCGGTCGGCACCAGTGACGCCGCTTCGTCGATCAATGCCCGCACCGGCGTGACGCCGGGGGTCCCGATGATCGCTGCCGAGGAGATCAGCGCCCCCAACCAATGGGTCACGTCGATCATCTCCGGCCCGGACAGTCCCGGGAACAGGTACTTGTTGCCGCCGGAGAACCCGACGACCTCGTGCGGCAACACCGGGCCGATCATCACGACCAGGTCCGCGTCGACCACGGCCCGGTTGACGCGTACCGGCACGTCGATCGCCAGGCGCCACTCGGAGAGTTCGTGCACCCGCTCGGCGGTGATCGTGCCGAGGGTGACGTAGGTGTCGGGGTCGTCCCAGGCGTGGTTGCGCACCTCGAGACCGTTGTGGCGCTCGGCGATCCGGCCCGGCGTGGCGCCGACCAACGTGGCGAGGGCGTCGTCGTCCATGGGGGCGTGGGTGCCCAGGGCGACGATCGCCTCGATGTGGCTCGGGCGACCGGCGAGCGCGCCCAGCACCGCATCGAGGAGCACCGGGACCGGGCAACGACGGGTGCCGTCGGGAATGACCAGACACACGCGCTTGCCGTCGAGGTCCTCGACGCCGAGACCCGACGCGAGGAGTGTGCGGAGCTCCTCGACGCTCACGATGCCCGATGCCCGCCCGACGCGGGTCATCGCAACGCCATGCGTTCGGGGACGTGCCGATGCGGTCGAGCCTGAGCGGTCACACTGGAAGTGTGCCACCGCTACAGCTCCACCCGGACCGCTTCCTCTCCGACGACGCCGCGACCCGTGACGTGGCGCGCAGGATCCACGCCACCACGGCCGATCGGCCGATCGTCTCGCCGCACGGCCACGTCGACGCCGAGCTGTTCGTCCGCAACGTGGCGTTCGCCGACCCGACGTCGCTGTTGATCACCCCGGACCATTATGTGACCCGCCTGTTGCACGCCGACGGCGTCGGGTTCGACGCGCTCGGCTTGGGCGGTACGCGCTTGGACGAGGCCGCCTCACGGCGTGCCTTCACCGAGTTGTGCGCCCGCTGGGACAAGCTCGCGGGGACGGCTGTGCGGAGCTGGTTGCAAGCCCAATTCGTCGAACACTTCGGCGTCGACCAGACGCCGTCTGCCGCCACGGCAGACGTGATCTACGACACGATCACCGGTGTGCTGGCCTCCGACGCGTTTCGGCCCCGGGTCTTGTGGGATCGCTTCGGACTGACGGTGCTTGCCACCACCGACGACCCGTGCAGCGACCTGGCGGCCCACCGGATGTTGGCTGCCGACCCGACGTGGACGGGTCGGGTCGTGCCCACCTTCCGTCCCGACGCCTACCTCGAACCCGCTCGCCCCGACTGGGCCGAGCGGGTCGCCGCGCTGGGCGTCGCCGCCGACGTCGACACGGGCACCTACGCGGGATTCATCGCCGCCTTGGAGGCCCGGCGCCGGTTCTTCATCACCCACGGCGCCACCGCCGCCGATCACAGCCACGCCGACGTGCACAGCGAGCCGTTGTCGGCGGCCGACGCCGCGCGCATCTACTCGGCGGCGCTGGCCGGTGAGGCGACCGAGGCCGAGACCGTCGCCTTCCGGCGCCACATGCTCGGTGAGATGGCGCGGATGTCGTGTGAGGACGGCCTCGTGATGATGCTGCACCCGGGTGTCGTGCGGAACCACCACACCCCGACACTCGATCGCTTCGGACCCGACAGTGGCCACGACCTGCCCCGCCGTATCGACTTCGTCGAACCGTTGCGACCCCTGCTGGAGCGTTACGGCACCCACCCGGGTTTCCATCTGGTGCTGTTCACCGTCGACGAGACCGCGTGGTCCCGCGAGATCGCGCCCCTCGCCGGGTTCTACCCCTCGGTGTACCTCGGCGTTCCCTGGTGGTTTCTCGACGCCCCCGATGCGCTGGGCCGCTTCTGGTCGGCCGTCGTGGACCAGATCGGCTTCGCCAGGACCTCCGGATTCGTGGACGACACCCGGGCGTTCTGTTCGATCCCGACACGCCACGATCTGTCCCGTCGCGTCGAAGCCGGGGTGCTGGCCCGACTCGTCACCGCGCACCGCATCGGCGAGGACGAAGCCGTCGCGATCGCCGCAGGACTGGTGGGTGACCAGCCTCGCAAGGTGTTCAAGCTGTGAGCCTCTCGCTGCTCGCCCGCACCGGTCACCCTGAGTGGACCGCCGCCCCGGCACGGATCGTGCACCTCGGGCTCGGTGGGTTCTTCCGGGCGCACGCGGCCTGGTACACCGCGCACGCCGATGATGCAGACGACTGGGGCATCGTCGGCTTCAGCGGGCACAGCCACGACCTCGTCGATCGGCTGGCCGGACAGGACGGGCTCTACACGCTCACCACGCGTGGAAATGACCGGGACACTATCGAAGTGGTGCCGAGTGTGGTCGAGGTCCATCCGGGGACCGACACCGCTGCGTGGCGCAGCGCGCTGGCGTCCCCAGAGGTCACCGTGGTCACCCTGACCGTCACCGAAGCGGCGTACGCGCCAGGTCCGAGCTCGGTCGCCGCGCGGCTCGTCGACGGGCTCGTGGCCCGCCGACGTGCTGACGCCGGCCCGGTCACTCTGGTGCCGTGTGACAACATCGCCGACAACGCATCGACGCTCGCCGATGCGATTCGAACCACGGCCGCGCGACTTGGCGGCGTCGACCTTGGTGATCGCGCACATGGCGAGATCGGACGTGGTGATGTCGGGCTGGTCGAGTGGATCGACTCGTCGGTGCGGGTCGTGGGCACGGTCGTCGACCGGATCACTCCGCGTCCCACACCCGCGGATGAGGCGGCGGCCGCAGCACTTGGCTATGTGGATGCCGCGCCGGTGGTCACCGAGCCGTTCAGCGAATGGATCATCTCGGGCACCTTCGCCGCGGACCGTCCGGACTGGGAATCGGCCGGCGCGCAGTTCGTCGACGACCTCGCCCCGTACGCGCGCCGCAAGCTGCACCTGCTGAACGGCGCTCACAGTCTGCTCGCCTATGCCGGACTGCTGCGAGGGCACACCGAGGTCGCCAACGCCCTTGCAGACGACGGGCTCGCCGACGCGCTCCGGGCGTGGTGGGACGAAGCTGCGCCGGTCGTCGGTGGCGCCGACGACGCGCAGGCCGCGTATCGCCGTGCGCTGATGAGGAGGTTCGCCAATCCGCGGATGCACCACGCGCTGGCACAGATCGCGATCGACGGCGCGACGAAGCTCCCCGTGCGAGTCATACCGGTGGCCCGGGCCGAGTTGGCGGCCGGGCGGAGCGCCGATGCAGCGGCGATGATCCTCGGCGCGTGGGTGACCTACGTGCGGCGCGAGGGCGCGAACCTCGTCGACGCCCGCCGGGACGAGGTGCTCGCGGCCGCAGTGGGTCCGCTCAGGGATGCGACCCATCGCCTGATCACCCTCCTCGCCCCCGACCTGGCCGACCATGACGACTTCGTCGGGGTCGCCTTCGACGCATCCGAGTCCCGGGCGTCCTACCCGTGACGCTTGCGTGATTTCGTAGTACACTAACCAAGTGAACATCCATCCCGCGGCTCGGCGCCACGGTGTTCTGGACGACGACATCACGCGGTCAACCATTCGCTGGTGGTCGAAGACATCGGCGAAGACCCGGACCGTTGGCTGGTCGTCGGACCGGATCGGGCTGCAAATCTGCTCGAGATCGTGGTGCTGATCAATGCCGAGGGACACGCCCTGGCGATACACGCCATGCCCCTGCGTTCGACGTATCGGAGGCTACTGGAACCATGAATGCACAGATCCACGGACACACCGCAAGTGGAATTCCGATCGACGACGCGATGGTCGAGCGTCTGGCAGATGAAGCGGAGGCGGGTTTCGACGTGCAGCGCCTGGTCGAGCGGCGCGGTCGGCGCGGGCGCCCTGCGTTGGGCGAAGGGCCTTCGACGGTGGAGTCGGTCCGGCTCGACCCGGACCTGAAGCAACAGCTTGCGGCACGAGCCCGGCAAGACGACGTCTCGGTCTCCGACGTGATTCGAGAGGCACTTCGGCGTCATCTGGCGCAGCCGTGACGATCGATCCGACGGTAGTTCGCGATTAGCAGCCGTAAGCTCCTCACGATGGGTCCTGTGCCCACTCTGGTACTGGTTGACCCGGGGACCTGGACCTCGACGCGGCCGATCCCTGGGAGTACAACACGGTGGCGATTCGCCGCTTGCTCGAGCCATTCGTGAGGTCGTGACG